>CACXFZ010000290.1 GCA_902767025.1 uncultured Coriobacteriaceae bacterium | reverse complement strand
GGGCGCGGGATGATGTTGGGGCCGTTCGGCTCGCCGGTGTGCAGCTTGATTGCCACCTTGCCTTCGATGCCCCCGTTCACGCGCGCGTAGAGCTTGCGCAGGCCCGCCGCAGAAAGGTCGCGGGTGAAGTAGACCGTGCTTTGCTCGCCGTCGCGCTCCTCCATGGGGATGTAGTCCTGCCCGTTCGTCCAATCCTTGGCCATGGCCGTGTCCTTTCGTTCGAGTGACTTGATTATGCAGGATACACTAACCGTTCAGGGGGATTTCCTCGCCGGGGATGACGACGAGGGCGTTGGGTGCTGCGAAAGACTCGGCCGCAGCACGGTCGAACACCTGGCCCGAATCGGTCGTCGTGATGTGGTAGGGGATGTTGTGCGACGCGCCAACCATCGCAGCGGCTTCGGCAGCCTCCTGCAGCCCCATGTTGTAGACGCCGTCCGTGCACCAGAACGCGTAGTCGATGCCCCGGACCTTCAGCGTCCCATCGCGCATCTGCTCGGTTGTCGACGTGTCGCCGGACACGTACACCGTCGTTCCGTCCGACAACTCGATCACGTAGCCCACGCACTTGCTTGCGTCATGGAAATCGTTGAAGCCCGCCTGCATCGAATCCACCTTCGCGAACCCGAGATCGAACGCTTGATGCTCCCCGCCCGCAAGCGCATCGTCCTGGGTCACCACACGACAGTCGGCGTTTCGCTGCGCGATGCGGTCGAGCGCGTTGTGGTCGCTGTGGGCGTGGGTCACCAGGATCAGGTCGGCAGGCAGGCTGTACCATGCGTCCTCGCCCGCATACGGGTCGATGTAGATCACCTTGTCCTCGGGCGTAACGATGCGCACCGAACCCTGCCCCAGGTACATCAGCGACGCCTCTGACGTATGCGCGTCCTGCGAGGAGCTCGCCGCCTGTGCCTTCGCTTGCTCGGTGGATGCCGAAGACTTGGCCGATTGCGCTGCAGCGGAGGAAGCCGCGCTTGACGACGCCTGCTGCGCACTCGATGTCGAAGAGGCGCCCTGCGAACAAGCCACAAGCCCCAGGGCAACTGCGAGCGCAGCGGCCATCGCAAGAATCATGCGTGCAAGCTTCATCATGTCCCCCGATCGTCAGGTCTCGAGCCTCCTTGCGGCCCACCTAGTATCGCGCACAACCCCTGCCCGCGTCCAGAGCCGTGCAGCTGCACTGCCAAGGCGGGAAGACAGACGCGCCCGGGATGTTAACACGCAGGGTGACCCGATTGGGCCACCCTGCGCACGATGCATGTCGATTGTGTATTTAAGCTTCGAAGCCGCCGTCGACCTTGATGACCTGGCCGTCGATGAACGACGAGTCGTCGCTTGCCAGGAACAAGGCCACGTTGGCGATGTCCTCGGGCTGACCGGCGCGCTTCATCGGGCAGGCGTCGATCATGAACTGCAGCGCGTCGAGGCCGCCGATGGAATCCACCATCGCGGTGTGGATGAGGCCCGGGGCGATGGCGTTCACGCGGATCTCGGGGCCGAGCTCCCATGCCATCGACTTGGACAGACCGGCCATGGCGTGCTTGGAGGAGATGTAGGCGGCAAAGCCGTGGTGGGCGGCAAACGAAGCGACCGATGCCGTGTTCACGATGACGCCCTTCCCCTTCTCCTTCATGATGGGGGCCACCAGCTGGGTGAGCACGAGCGCGGAGTTCACGTTGACGTTGAACACCTTCTCCCACTCCTCCAGGCTGACTTCGGCCAGCGGGGACATCGACAGCGTGCCGGCGTTGTTCACCAGGATGTCGACGGTGCCGAACTCCTCGAGCGTCTTGTCCAGCAGGATCTTGCAGTCCTCGGGCTTGGACGTGTCGACGATTGCGTAGGTTGCCTGGCCGCCCGCGGCGACGATGTCGTCGACAGCCGCCTTGGCGCGCTCTTCGTTGCGCCCGGTTACGACCACCTTGGCGCCTTCTTCGGCGAACTTCTTGGCGATGGCGCGACCCATGCCCGACGTGGAACCCGTGACGATAGCTACCTTGTCTTGCAGTTTCATGAAAACCTCTTATCTTAATCATCGTCGCCTCCCGGCGACTTTCGTCCTGTAGTCCAGACAATTGGATATGGGGCATAATTTCCCGACGGCG
>CACXFZ010000289.1 GCA_902767025.1 uncultured Coriobacteriaceae bacterium | reverse complement strand
CGAACACGGCCGCGAGCACATCCCACATGCGGTTGCGCGGATGGCCGTAGAAGAACCCCGCCTCGCGCGAGGCGGGCGACGGGAACGAACCCAGGACGAGCACTTCCGAACGCGCGTCGAAGACGGGTGGTATCGGGTGCTCGTGATGCTGTCGTGTTGCCGTCTGTGCCATGCCTTCATTATACAGGGCGACGGATGCACGCCTTCCCCACCGTTTTCGAACGGGGCCCCTGCTCGAATTAGAAGTCGTCGACGAAGGCTATGCAGTCCACGTGGTTTGCAACGCACAGGTCGATGAGCTTGCGGTCTGTGGTGACAAGCGTGCCGCCCGTTCGACGCGCGAGCACGAAGTAGAACATGTCGTAGACCGAATGGTCCAAGCGCACGCTTTCGCGGAACGCCTCGTGCTGCAGCTCCTCTATCGGGTAGAAGGTGTCGATAAGGGATATCGCGTCGTCGTAGCAGTTCCAGGCATCCTCGTTCGAAAGCTTCCCCATGCGCTTGGCTTTGCGCACGACGCTTGCCGCCTCTGCCCCGAACAGGGTGCAGCTGACGATTTCTTCGTCAATGCACACCTCGCGCAGGGCGATGCCTTCGGCGCTCTGGAACACCATCTCGATGGCGGCGCAGGCATCCAGGACGATCATCGCGCTTCCTCCTCCCGGATTTGGGCGAGCATGACGTCTGCGCGCGGCCTGTCTTCCGAAACGGGAATGGGTGGGCGCGATGCGATGCGCTCGAACACCCTGCGGTGCCGCTCCGCGTAATCGACCTCTGCGCCCTTGGCGCTCCTGCGGACCACGGCCACGCCGGCCCGACCGGGCACGCGCATCGCATCCAGTTGGCCGGCTTTGCGCGCGTCCAGATAGTCCTGAATGATGGTGAGCGCCTGGTTCGCGATGCTGCGGTTTTCCTCTGCGGCGCATACGCGCAGACGCTCGTAGACGTCTTCCGGGCAGTCCCTGACCTGCAGTGGGGGCATGGCTGGGCTCCTTTCCGTTCCGCTTGCATGGAGCAGTATAGCATTTGTCATGCATGCATTTTGAATGTATAGAATTCAAACAGGCCTGGCCCTGTTCACAAGCGAAGGCCCGTCCCGCGGGCGTGCGGGACGGGCCTTGTTGCTGTGAGCAGTTACCTGCCTTGCCTACCGGCTATGACGGCCTCGCTCGGCTGCGATCATGCGTCGCCTCGAGAAGGCGGCGGTTGCCGCTGCGGCTGCAGCAAGAATCACGAGCCGCTCGGGCGTGACGTCGTCGCTGGTCTTGGGCGTGTTGGCGGCCTTGCCGTCGGCGCTGACGATGCGCGTCGTCGCCGGGGTCGCGGCCTGGCGCGGCGTGGTCGGCTCGGGATCCTGGGTGACGGGCTGCGCGTTCTGGCAGTCGCTGGCGTACTTGGCGTAGTAGACCCAGTTGCCGGCCTCGTCCTGCACGCTGACCCAACCCAGGAACTGCAGGCCGTCGTGGTTCGGGGCAGGCGGCGGTGCGACGCTGGTGGGATTGGCGCCCACTTCGATCTCCACGCTCTTCACGATCATCTCGCCAGACTGCGGATCGATGTAGGTGATCCTGCGCGTTTGGCTGTCGGGCGTGACCTCGTTGTACTTGGCAACCATCACGTAGTCGCCGTACTCGTCCTGGTCGAGCATCCAGCCCGCGAACACGTAACCGTCGTGCTGCGGATCGGCAGGCTTGCCGGTCTTGTCCTTGGCGGCCGCATCGGCATCGTCCTGGTTGTCGAACTTCTTGGCGCCCACGATGGTCTTGCCGTTTTCGGCCTTCGGGTCCACGTAGAGCACACGCGGCTGGTTGCCCTGGATCTGGGTCCACCTGGGCGTGTAGGTGACGTTGCCGTCCTTGTCGACCGAGCGGTCCCAACCGGCGAAGGTGTAGCCGGGCTTGGTCGGGTCGACCTCAGGCGCGTTAGGCTCGTCGTCGCCGCGGGTGATGTCCTGCGGCCAGCCCTCGATCGGGTTGCCGTCGGCATCCAGGTAGGTGATCTTGATCTTGCCAGCCTCGGCCACGGGCTCCCACTTGGCGGTGTAGGTGACATTGCCGGTCTCGCGATCGGTCTCGCGCACCCAGCCCATGAACGTGTAGCCGTCGCGGGTGGGATCGTTAGGAGCACCGGGCTCGTTCTGACCGCGCTCGATTTCCTGCGGCCAGCCTTCGATCACGTTGCCCTGGCCATCGGTGTAGGTGATGGTGATCTTCTCTACCGGGGGCAGCGGGTCCTTGGTGTTGGTCACGGTCACCAGCATGGTGTCGTCGTTCAAGAACGTGCCGTCGCTCATGGACTTGCTGTAGCCCGCCACGCTTTCCTCTTCGACCGTGTAGGTGACCTTCTTGCCACCCTCCATCGAAGGCAGGTTGGTCCACTCGACCGTCAGGTCCTTGTCCTCCGCGTTCGCGGGGATGACCTTGTCTTGACCCTCAACCTTGATGGCGCCGAAGCCCTCGACCACCTTGATCAGGTGGAGCGTGACGTCCTTGCGCGCGCTGGTGTCGTCGTCTTCGCCGGCCCACACCTTGGTGGCCTTCAGCGTCAGCTTCTTGGCGGGGGTGCGCGTATTGGTTACCACCAGGGGTTCGTCTTGCGTGCCCGTGCCGCTGTAGGCGGCCTCGTAGCCGACCAGCTCGGCCTCTTCGGCCGTGTACTTGATCTTCGTGTCGGTGCCGGCCAGGTACTTCGGCAGGCCCTCGAAGGTGTAGGTCCACGGAGTCTTCTCGCCATCGACCGTCTCGAGTTCGGCCGTCAGGACCGCCGTGCGGTAGACCTTGCCGTCGGCCAGCAGGCGCACGGTGATGTGGTCGGGACGCGCGCCGTCGGCGTCATCGCCGTCGGACCAGGCCTTCTTGACCGTGACCGTGGTCTTTTCGGGGCAGGGCTCCGGCGCGTCGATGTAGGTGGCCTCGTAGGTGACGTCGCCCGTCTCCTTGTCCACCGTGCGCTTCCAGCCGGTGAAGATCTTGCCGTCCTTGGACGGGTCTTCGGGCTGGTCGGGCTCGTCGCTGCCGCGGTCGATGGTCTTGGCGACAACCGTGTTCTCGCCGTCCTTGTAGGTGACCTTGATCTGCTCGGGCTTGGGATCCTCGATCCAGCGGGCCTTGTAGACCACGTTGCCCGTTGCGGAATCGACCGTGCGCTCCCAGCCGCCGAACGTGTAGCCGTCGCGCTCGGGGCTGCCGGGCTGCTCGGGCTCGTCTTCGCCGCGGG
>CACXFZ010000288.1 GCA_902767025.1 uncultured Coriobacteriaceae bacterium | reverse complement strand
TCCTCCTTTCTGGTTATTTGATGATTACTTTCTTTCCGTTCCTCACATAGATGCCCTTCGCGGGAGCAGTGACCCTGCGGCCCTGCAGGTCGTAGATCTCCCCGTTTGCAGAACCCTCAACTGTCAGCTGTGAACTGTCAATTGAAGTGATGACGTCGTCGTCGAGCCCCTTGAAGAAGAACGCGAGCTTCGCACCATTGGCGGTGGACAGCATACTCGTGGGAATCCGCAGGTACGACTTGTGCGCGGGGAAGAAGCGGGCGCGGGTCATCTTGTGGATTTGGTTGTCGGACACGATGAAGTTCGTGAATCCGCTGGAGGTCGGCTGCACCGTCCGGCCCGCCACGGTCACGCCCTGCAGCAGGTTTTCGTTGCCGTATGCGCCCAGGTTGTCCTCGTGGATTTGGTAGTAGAAGTCGCTCGTGTTGGCGGCGCCGTCGATGGCTTTCAGCAGCACGCCCGTGCCTGCGGGAATGTACGTGCCGTCGCCCTTCGCACCTGCCTGCATGCCCGTGTTGATGCTCTGCATGATGACGTAGTTCATCGGGTTGCCGCTGGCATCCTTGCCGTCGGTCTTGTACTCGCCTGCGGTGAAGGCGACCACCTTCGGCCAGCCCTGCTTGATGCTGCTGGTGTTGCCGTCGGAGTATTCGGAGAGGTCGGCGTCGAACTCGCGGGCGAAGGTGCTGAAGGTATAATCGAGGGAGAAGGGAATCTGGTAGGAGATCTTGTCGGCCACTGATGCCCATGCCGTCTTGAAGGCAGCCTCTGCCGACTTCTTCACATGGATTGCCTGACCTGCGTCCACGGCATCATAGCCCAGGCCGGCGAGGTCGAACTTGTCGGTCACCAGCTCGGCGGGCGTGGAGTTGACGATGAACACGCTCTTGATGGGATACGGCGTTCCGTCGGGCTTGACGAAGGCCTTGGCACCGACGTAGCTCAGTTGCACATCGTTGGGCACGACCACCTCCTCGAGCTCGTCCGACATGCAGTCCTCGAAGGCGTAGTCGCTGATGAGCGACACGTTGTAGGTCTTGTTCTGGTTGTTGCGCGTGTCGGTCACCGTCTTGGGCACGACGAAGGTCTTCACGTCGGCCTGTACATCGACGATGGCGGCCTCGGTGTCTGAGAGTGGGAAGTACTCGGCGTTGTCATTGCCCACGAAGGCATCGGAGTAGCCGTTTGCCGCACCCCAGACGGGGCTGTTCTCGTAGATGGGTATCTCGCCGCTGCGCACCCTCAGGTCGATGCTGGACAGCCGCGAGGTGCCGCCCATGTCGATGAACGCCGTCTCGTGCACGTTGCTCACCGAGTTGCCCAGCAGGTTGATGGTCTTGAGGCTGGGGCACAGCGCGAAGGTGTAGCGTCCGATCTTCTTCACGTGCTTGGGCAGCGTGACCGACTCGAGGTTGCGGTTGTAGTAGAAGGCCGAGTCGTTGATGGTCTCGAACGAGGGCGAGAGCATCGTGTAGTGCCCGGGCGAGGCCTTTCCGGCGGGGAACATCAGCAGCGTCTTCTTGTCCTTCGTGGCCAGCATACCGTCGAGCGAGGAGTAGTTGGCGTTGCGCTTATCGACGTTGATGGCCTGCAGCTTGCCGCAGAACAGGAACGCCTGTGCGCCGATGAAGTTGACGTATTCGGGAATCTCGACGGTTTCGAGCAGCTGGCACGAGTTGAACGCCTCATTCTCGATGCGGCGCACCGACTCGGGGAATGTGATCGAGGTCAGGCCGCAGTTCTGGAAGGCGGCGAAGCCGATGCGCTGGATTTGCGACGGCTCCTTGAACTCGACGGTGTGCATCTCGGTGCAGCCGTTGAAGGCCGACTCGCCGATAGTAACGATGTTCTTGGGGAACTCAAACGTGGTGAGCTTCGTATTGGCGAAGGCACGCGTGCCGATGGTCAGCGACCCTGCCGACGAGGCAGGTGCACCCATGAACTTGAAGGTTTTTAAGTAGGGGCACATAAAGAACGCTTGATTGCCAATATACGATAGTTTCGATCCTGCTTTGATGA
>CACXFZ010000287.1 GCA_902767025.1 uncultured Coriobacteriaceae bacterium | reverse complement strand
TCATCAAGATCAGCCAGCGCATGGACGGCAACGCGAGCATGCCCGGCGTCAAGGAGGTCGTGTTCCTGCTCGTGTTCTTCGCGGTGTTCCTGTTCCTGATACAGAACAGCTTCGAGCTCATGCGGGCGATCTACGAGGTGACCAGGCTGGCGATAAGCCGAGTGTCCGGCATGTTCGGCAACGGCACCATCGACCTTTCGGCGGCATCCATTACCACCACCGACGACGACGTTGCGGCGCTTCTCGGGATGCTGGTGGTGGCGCTCGTCAGCTGGGTCGTGGTCATCGTTGCCTATGTCGTGGCGCTCGTGGTCAGCTGGGCGCGTGCCATACAGATCTACGTCATGGCCGCCTTCGCCCCCATCCCGCTCGCGCTCATGTCACTCGACGAAACGCGCCAGATGGGCGTGGGATACGTGAAGAACTTCGCCGCCGTCTGCCTGGCCGGGATCATCATCCTGGTGCTGCTGGTGAGCTTCCCCATCGTGCTCGGCGGCCTGAACGCTGCAAGCGCCGGCGCGCCCGTGGTCGACTCGATCGTGGGCGGGCTCTCCTACGCGCTGCAGTACCTGGCCATGTGCATCCTGCTCATCCTCTCGCTCGTGAAGAGCGGCGCGTGGGCGCGCGACATCATGGGCGGCTAGATCGAAAGGGGGTGGTCGAGATGCCTTAGACGACGGGAGGATATGCGGCCCCTTCCACACCATCAGGCCGCAGCAAGCAGGTTCCAGCCACTAGATGCAAAGGAGAAAAGGAAATGGCTGAGATGAAGAACGAAATGGAGGCGCAAGCCGCGGAACAGGCCGAGGAGAGCGCCCCGCAGAAGAAGAACGTCTACATCTCGCTGCACAAGAACTTCGTGCGCGAGGGGATCAAGTTCACCGACAAGGCCACCGGCGAGGAGAAGACCTTCAACCAGGTGCGCCTGCCCTCCGGCACAACCATCGACGGGAAGGACGTGGGAGGCTACGAGTTCAGCCCTCTCTACGTGAACGAGTCGCGATTCCGCGGCGAGAACTGGCGCGACATCCCGCTGCTGGAGGGCAGGGAGGTCTGGCTGCAGAAGTCCGTGCTCGACTCCGAGGGCAACCCCGTCATCGGCGAGGACGGCAAGCGCCAGAGGGACACCGTGAAGGTGATGCCCGCACAGATCAAGGAGGCGCTCGTCGAGGCGCGCAAGGCGTGGGCCGCCGAGCACGCCAAGGACGACCGCAGCCTGGCCGACCGGGCCGACAACGCCAAGGAGGCATCCGACACCATGGCCAAGGAGGGCGCCGAGCGCCCTTTGGCTCATGAGGCGCGCTAGGGGGTGCACCGGATGAAGACCGCTTATATCAAGAACGCGGCGGGCAAGGCCACGAGGATCCTCGTGGCCGCCCTGCTCGCATTCGCAGCCGTGCCGATTGCCGCACACCAGCCCGAACCCGCCTACGCGGCAGGCGGCTCCGTGCAGCTCTCGGTCGGCAGCTCCATCTACTACGACGCCTACGAGACCAGCTGGTTCTCCGCCGACGGGGAGATGGCCTACTGCGCCAACCCCTCCGCGGCGACTCCCGGCTCGGGAACCTACAGCCGCTCGAGCCTGAACGCGCCCTCGGGGCGCACCGAGGAGCTGGCGGCGGACCTTTGGTTCTCCTACGGATCGCCCGGCTTCGACAAGAGCCTGTGGCCGAGCACATGGTACGACGGAACGCCGATGAACGACGGGCGCTACGCGGCGCTCGCCCACATCCTGGTGGCCGACACGTTCGCATCCGACGGCAACTACGCCATGTACGGCTGCTCGGAGGGATTCCGCGACTGGGTGCAGCAGTACACGCTCGGGTTCGGGGACACGGGCCAGGTGATAAACGGGAACGCCGCAGGCCGCAAGATCTACGAGCGTCGCGGCGAGGTGCCCGAGTCCTTCGAGCCCTACATGATCCATACGGGCACGGGCACGCAGGTCATCGTGTCGTTTGCCTACACCCCGAAGATCACCGTCAAGCTCCAGAAGACGAGCTCGAAGGACTGGTCCCTGAGCGACAAGGACTACAGCCTCAGCGGCGCCACCTACGGCGTCTACGCGAGCAAGGCGGATGCCGAGTCGGACACGGGCCGCTTGACGACCATGGTTGCAGGCGACGACGGCAAGGCTGAGTCCGAGGAGCTGGAGGCAGGCAAGACCTACTACTGCAAGGAGGTGAAGGCCCCTGCCGGCTACACGGTCGATGGAACCGTCTACGAGGTCAGCGAGGGCAACAGCTACAGCTTCACGGCGAAGGACAATCCCATCACGGTCGAGATCGCCGTGGCCAAGCTCGACAAGGAGACGGGGCAGGCGGTTCCCCAGGGCGACGGCTCCCTGGACGGCGCCGAGTACACGGTCTCCTACGACTTCGGCGGCGAGCCCAAGAGCCAGACTGCCACCATCAAGGGCGGCAAGGCAACCTTCAGTGGCATCCCGCTGGGCAGCATCACCGTCCGCGAGGACAAGGCGCCCGAGGGCTACCTGCTCGACACGGCCAGCCACAAGTTCGACGTTACCGCCGACATGGCAGGGCACGAGATCGAGGTGTTCAAGCTCGAGCCCGAAGACGGGTTCGCGGAGCAGGTCGTACGCGGCGGCCTGGTCATCGGCAAGGGCGATGCCCAGAAGTACGAGAACGAGGACGGCAGCTACTGGGACTACGCGCAGGGAGACGCAACTTTCGAGGGAGCCGAGTTCGCCATCTACAACCGCTCCAAAGCAAGCGTGCGCGTGGGCGGCAAGGACTTCGCCAAAGATGCCGAGGTCATGCGCATCTCCACCAAGCGAAACGACTCGCTCGGAGCATTCACGGCCACCACGGGTGCGAGGGCACTGCCCTACGGCACCTACGAGGTCGTGGAAACCAAGACCCCGCAAGGCTACACGAAAGAAGGCGAGGTCAAGCGGAGCTTCCAAATCCGCGAGGATGGCCAGATGGTGCAGCTCGTGCGCGCCGACGGCATGCTCAACGTAGTTGTGCGCGGCGGCGTGATGGTCGAGAAGCAGGACAGGGAGCTTGCCAAGTCCGAAGCGCTTGGAGGTGCGAACCGCTCTACGCTCGGCGCGAATGGCTACCAGGGAAGCTCGCTCGAGGGCATCGAGTTCACTGTCACCAACGCCTCCAAACACGGCGTGATGGTGGGCGACACGTGGGTCGGCAAGGGCGAGGTGGCAGACGTCATTTACACCAAGTGGAACCCCGAGGCAGGGGCCTACACCGCCCAGACCGCAAGCGACGCGCTGCCCTACGGCACCTACAGCGTGGCCGAGACCGCCACCAACGAGAGCTACC
>CACXFZ010000286.1 GCA_902767025.1 uncultured Coriobacteriaceae bacterium | reverse complement strand
GCACATGACGGAACCGTTCAATAGCGTGGAGTGGCCCAAGCGCGCCGTGGTCACGGCTGGCATGCCCTACGGGAACAAGGGGCTGCATTTCGGCCACATCGGCGGCGTCTTCGTTCCCGCCGACTGCTACGCGCGGTTCCTGCGCGACCGCATCGGTGCGGAAAACGTGCGCTTCGTGTCGGGCACCGACTGCTACGGATCGCCCATCGACGAGGGGTACCGCAAGAAGGTAGAGCAGGAGGGCTTCGACGGCTCCGTTGCCGACTACGTGCAGGCCAACCACGACGCGCAGCGCGCCACGCTCGAGCGCTACAACATCAGCCTGGACATCTACGAGGGCAGCGGCATCGGCCATGCCGGCGAGGTGCACAACGAGGTCAGCGCCTGGTTCGTGCAGACGCTTCACGAGCACGGCTACCTGCGCCTGCAGGAAACGCTGCAGTTCTACGACGAGGAAGCGGGCATCTTCCTGAACGGCCGCCAGGTGGTGGGACGCTGCCCGGTGCAGGGGTGCAAGAGCGAGCACGGCTACGCCGACGAATGCGACCTGGGCCACCAGTACGACCCCACCGACCTGATCGCCCCGCGCTCGACGGTCACCGGCACGCAGCCGGTGATGAAGCCGGTGGGCAACTGGTACTTCGACCTGCCGGGATTCGCATCGTACCTGGAAGGCATCGTCGACATCTGGCGCGGCGATTCCACCATCCGCCGCGTGGTCACCGACACCATCGCCGAGTTCCTGGCGCCCCCGATCATCTTCGTGAAGAACGAGCACTACGACGACTATCTCAAGCTCGTCGACGTGCTGCCGCCGCACGAGTACCGTCCCGCCGAGAAGGGCAAGGCCAGCTTCGAGCTGCAGTTCAACAACATCTACGAGCGCGACGGCGCCCGCGACTGCCTGACCAGCGAGCAGATCCGCTTCCGCACCAGCAAGACGCTGGTGCCGTTCCGCATCTCCGGCAACATAGACTGGGGCGTGCCGATCCCCGAAATCGAAGGTGTGTCAGGCCTGACCGTGTGGTGCTGGCCCGAAAGCCTGTGGGCCCCCATCAGCTTCACGATGGCCGCCAACGACGCCCGCGGCCTGCCGCGCGAGGAATGGCGCCGCTTCTGGTGCGACGACGATGCGCGCGTCTACCAGTTCATCGGACAGGACAACATCTACTTCTACGGCGTTGCCCAGCCCGCGCTCTGGGCGGGCATGCAGGATGCGGACGAGCCGTCGCTCACTCCCGGCGGCGACGAGCTGCGCCAGACGCATCTAGTGGCCAACTACCACATGCTCTTCGGCGACAAGAAAGCCTCGTCGTCAAGCGAGGTCAAGCCGCCTTCGGCCGACGAGTTGCTGGACTTCTACACCGCCGAGCAGCTGCGCGCGCATTGGCTGGCCCTGGGACTGGACCAGCGCAGCGTGGGCTTCAAGCCCAAGGCCTTCGAGCCCGACGAGGAAAAGCGCAACGACCCGCGCATCTCCGACCCCGTGCTCAAGGAAGGGGCGCTGCTCACCGGCGTGTTCAACCGCCTGGCCCGCAGCTGCCTCTACGAGGCGAAGAACAACTTCGACTGCCACATGCCCTTGGGCGAGGTCAGCCCCGAGGTGCGTGCGAAGGCGCTCGAGACCATCGCAGCCTACGACGCCATCATGTACAAGGCCGAGCTGCATTCGATCATGTCGCTGATGGACGAGTTCATCCGCTACAGCAACCAGTACTGGAGCGCGAGCATCCGCCAGGCCGAAGCCGACGACGACTTCGGCGCACGCCGCCAGGTGCTGCTGGACAGCTTCTACCTGCTGCGCGTGTGCGCACTGCTGATGCATCCCGTGGTCCCCGAAGGCACCGAGATGATCTGCGACTACCTGAACTTCGACGAGCACGAGTTCTTCAGCTGGAACTACGACTTCGAAGGCCTGGAGGAGCTGTGCAGCGCAAGCGAGATACAGGACAGGCTGCACCCGGTCCGCGAGCTGCCGCCCCGCACCGACTTCTTCGAGATCCATCCCTCGCAGATCAAGAAGAAGTAGCCTGCGCGCCGCAAACCCCCTTGGGTCCGTCAGACGGGCTTGCGATGGTCGCAGGCCCGTTTTGCTATAATGTCCACTCGGTATCTGGGGTTTTTCATAGAACACAAAGGGTTCCTATGATCACTTCGAATTCTCTTTCGGGTAGGGCCGCTTCCATTGGCGATTCGTCGTCAATGCGTCAACGTGCGCGCGCTTCGGCCATGGCTGTGCTGCTCGTGCTGTGTGCCGTGCTGATGGCGGGTGCGCCGCGGGCGGCGTATGCAAGCGGAGCGGAAAACGTTCCTGCGGCAGGCGGGGCGACAGAAGCCGAGCAGGGTGCAGCGCATCCCGATGCGGCTCAAGGCGATGATGTGGTCACTGACGCATCCGTGCAGGATGAGAAAGCGGCTGCGGAGGTCGACATCCCATCCGTGCAGGTAGGCAGCGAGGCCGATGACGCGAGTCGTGCGCGCGGCGGGCAAGCTGCAGATCCACACGATGCTGTTGCCCAGGAAGAAGCCTTGGTCGCAACCGCAGAGAGGGACCAGCGCGAATCGGTGCCG
>CACXFZ010000285.1 GCA_902767025.1 uncultured Coriobacteriaceae bacterium | reverse complement strand
GTTTTGCCAATTAAATTTGACAGTACCCCTGTTTAACGTGGCGAGGAGACCACGACCTGCTCCCCGGTTCAGACCTACCATGTCGAAACCAGTCGCCCCCAGAAGGGGAAGTGCGTATCCACCTTGTCAAAGTGCCGCATCGAGCGATGCCAGGCGCTTATTCTAGCACGCCGGAGCCTCCCTTTTGTCATCGTTGACGCAGTTGTTTCGCTTGTCACGGACGTGCTGCGAGTCTGTATAATCGGGGCTGTTCGAAAGGAGGTGAGTGCCATGGCCAGGAAGAAGAAGCACCGTGTGCCCGCAACCGGCGCCGTGTGGCATCGCAGCGCCGAACAGGCCACGCTCGACCGCATGCCCAAGTACAACGGACATGCGTGCAAGACCGGCGCGCATGGGGATGCGAAGTACAACCGAGCAAAGCAGAAGCGCGCATGGAAGCGCGACATCGCCTGGACCGAGACCCGCAACCGCGGGTCTCTTCCGTGTGGGGCGGGGTCGGGGCACTCGCCGAAAGCCCTGCCGGATGCCCGTCGGGTGCACGTGCTGCCCAATATGCTTTCCCCATGGGGTATGCATCATGTACACTAGCGATGTATGCAAAACGGCGCACAAGGAGCTGGCATGGACAAAGAGATTCTCATCAAGGCTGGCCTCGACTACGAGGACGGTGTGCGCCGTTGTGCCGGCAGCGTCGACCTGTACGAAAAGCTCCTGACCATGTTTTTGGACGACGCGAATTTCTCCGAGGCGAAGGAGTTGTTCGACAAAGGCGCCTACGGGGACATGTATTCCCATGTCCACGAAATCAAGGGAATGAGCGGCAACCTGTCGATAGGGGAGCTGTACCAGGCGTCCTCGCACGCGGTGGACGTGCTGCGCGCGCAGGACTGGAATGCGCTCCCCGCGGCGTTCGAAGAGCTCGAGCGCGCATACGAATCATCCACCGCGGCCATACGGGAAGCGGCCGGCTCGCCGGATTGCGAGGGCTAGCAGCGCATGCCTGAGCAGAGAAAGACGGTGCTGGTCGCCGACAATTCGCCCATCAACCGCATGTTCTTGGCGGGAATCCTCTCCGACGAATACCGCGTAATCGAAGCCGAAGACGGCAATGCATGCCTGGATTTGCTGCGCTCCAACGCAGACGAGGTGTCGGCCGTGCTGCTCGACTTGATGATGCCGGGCAAGACCGGCTACGAGGTCCTCGAGGAGAAGCGGGCCGACTCCGCCATCGCCGGCATCCCCGTGATCGTGGTCACGGCAGGCGCGGAGATCGCAACAGAGCTTGACGCGCTCAACGCCGGTGC
This sequence comes from uncultured Coriobacteriaceae bacterium, assembly GCA_902767025.1. GTDB lineage: Bacteria > Actinomycetota > Coriobacteriia > Coriobacteriales > Eggerthellaceae > CACXMZ01. The sequence continues at coordinate 3,370 of CACXFZ010000285.1, read as the reverse complement.
GGTCGACTTTCTGAGCAAGCCGATCGAGCCCGAGCTCGCAAAGCGGCGCATCAAGCTCGCCATCGACCAGCGCGAACTCGAGTCGCTGCATGTGAAGAACCGCATCTACGAAGAGCGCCAGTACATGGCCGACCACGATGCGCTCACGGGCATCTTCTCGAAGGCGGCGTTCTGCCGCGAGGCCCAGCAGGTGCTGGCCGACGACCCGAACGGCGAATACGCCATCGTGCGATGGGACATCGAGAAGTTCAAGCTGGTAAACGCCCTGTTCGGCATGGAGACGGGCGACGCCATCCTGTGCGCGACCGCGCAGATCATTGCGCGGCACGCAAGCTCGCTGGGTACTTACGGGCGCTACGATTCCGACAACTTCGTGGTGTGCATGCCCTACTTGCCCAAACGCATCGAGCGCATGGCCATCGAGGTCATCGCCGAGCTGCAGCGGGAAGGCGAGCAGCTGGGGCTGACGCAGGCGCTGACGCTGGCGGTGGGCGTGTTCCCCGCGCTGGACCGCAGCCTGCCCATCGAGCAGATGTGCGACCGCGCGGGCATGGCCCTGAACACCGTGAAGGGCGATTACGCGCGCCGGGTGGCCTACTACGACGACGAGTTGCGCCTGCAGCTGCTCGAGGAGCAGGACATCCTGGACAACATGGACCAGGCGCTGGAAAACGGCGAGTTCGAAGTGTACCTGCAGCCCGTCTACAGCCTGAGCACGGGCCTGCCCGCCGGCGCCGAGGCGCTGGTGCGCTGGAACCGGCCCGGACGCGGCATCATCGCCCCGGGCATGTTCATCCCGCTGTTCGAGCGCAACGGCTTCATCAGCAAGTTGGATGCGCAAATGTGGCAGCAGGTGTGCGAGATCCTGAACGACCGCAGGCAGCGCGGCCTGCCCGAGCTTCCCATCTCGGTGAACCTGTCGCGCAAGAGCCTCTACGACCCGCATCTGTACGACAACATCGTGTCGCTCACGGACGAGTACGACATCGACCCCGAATTCTTCCGCATCGAGATCACCGAATCGGCCTACATGGACGACGCCGAGCAGCTGATCGAGACGGTGCTCAAGCTGCAAGAGCACGGGTTCCCTGTGCTGATGGACGACTTCGGCAGCGGGTACTCGTCGCTGAACACCCTCAAGGAAATCCCCGTCGACGTGCTGAAGATGGACATGAGGTTCATGGAGGGTTTCGAGCGCGGCGGGCGCGTGGGCACCATCATGGCGTCGGTGCTGCGCATGGCCAAGTGGCTGGGCGTGCCCGTGGTCGCCGAAGGCGTGGAGACGGTGGAGCAGTACGAGTTCCTGCGCACGCTGGGATGCGAGTACACGCAGGGCTTCTACTTTGCCAAGCCGATGCCGCGCGAGGAGTTCGAGGAGTTCATCAAGAGCCCGCGCGTGTCCGAGACGAACCTGGGCGTGGCATACTCCGAGGGAAACATCGACGACATCATGGGCGGCTGCCCGATGTTCGACCAGTTCGTCGAGAACGCCTTCGACGGCGCGGCGGTTTACGAATACCACATCGACGGCAAGCTCGAGCTGATCCGCGCGAGCAACGGCTACTTCGAGTTGTTCGACATCGACGCCGACACCTTCAAGCGCGATGTGCTGATGGAGCTTTTGGGGGGCGAGGATGCCGACTACGGCAAGCTGCTCGGGGTCGCGCGCGAGGCGTTCGTGAAAGGCGCGCCGGCAAGCGCCGAGCTCGAGTGCACCTTCGCGGGCGGCAACGTCGGGCGAATAACGGCCACGTGCGGCTACTCGATGCACACGGGCGACAACAGCGCGCTGCAGGTGTTCGCATTCTGGCATTCGTCGCCTTCGGAAGACGCCGAGGCGAAGGCCCGCTCCTTCATTCCGGTTGGCCATGGCGATCCGCTGGCGACCGCGGCCGGACCCGAACAGCGCGAGGGGTCTGGCATGGTCCGCAGGTTCGAGAGCATCGTCTCGAACCTGAAACGCGGGATCGACCCTGTGCAGGAGCCGACGGGCGCACCGGTCAACCCGGTCGCCGAAGCGGCGCTGGCACGGCCCGCGCGCAGCGTGAAGCGGGTGGTCATCGCCACGAACAACAAGCACAAGGCTGAAGAGATCGCCACGGCGCTCGATTTCGAGGGCTGGGTGTTCGAAACGCTGTCGCAGGCGCGTATCACGTCGGAGCCTGAAGAGACGGCGTCGACTTTCGAGGGCAATGCCCGCATCAAGGCGCTGGCCGCACGCGACAAGTGCACGTGCGCCGTGCTGGCCGACGACTCGGGCCTGGAAGTGGATGCGCTGGACGGCGCCCCGGGCGTGTACTCGTCGCGTTTCGCCGGCTTCGACGGAGGCGACGATGCGAACAACGAGAAGCTGCTCGAGATGATGCGCGACGTGCCCGACGAGAAGCGCACCGCGCGTTTCGTGTGCACGCTGGTGTTCATCGACGAAGACGGTTCCGAGCAAGTGGCCCGCGGCACTATCGAGGGCAGGATCGCCCACGAGCTGTGCGGCGACGGCGGTTTCGGCTACGACCCCCTGTTCCTGCCCGACTGCTTCGGCGGCAGCATCACGCTGGCGCAAGTGAGCCAGGCGCAGAAGAACCTGGTGTCGCACCGCGGCAACGCCCTGCGCCACCTGCGAGAGCAGCTCAGCAACCAAGCCGATTAGGTCAGGTAAACCCGCAACAAAGCCTCCCCCTTGCAAGTTCCGCCAGGCCGCGGTGCGGCGAGCGAAGCAAAGCCGCGATTAGGTAGAGAAGAGCCCCGATTCCATCAACCGTGCCAGAGCCGCCAGGCCGCGGCCAGCGAAGCGCCGCCGCGCGCAGGTTGAGCAGAGCTCGAAAGACCCGGCAACCAACTTGCCCCCGCCATGCCCCAGCGGCCAGCGAAGCGAAGCCGCGGCCCAGGTCCGACGAACCCACGACTCCATCCCACTCGCAGGTTCCGCCAGGCAGCCAGCGCGGCCAGCGTAAGCGAAGCCGCGCCGTAGGTTGAAGGGGGTTGCAACAGCAGCCAACCTGGCAGCACCCGCGAGGGGCGCCACGAGATGCAGGTGGTCGAAGAGTCAGCGAGGCATGTCCAGGTGCCCCGAATTGGCGGGAAAGCCGAAGGGAGCGGCCTCATGGCCGTGACCGAAGGCTTGGAGCGCCAAGGCCGGGCGCGCCGCAGCGTCGGCCTTACCGACCTTTCCCGTGTCCGTTCTGGCGAACGGACACGGGAAAGGTCGGACGGTGGAGCGGGCGACGGGAATCGAACCCGCGTCAGGAGCTTGGAAGGCTCCGGTTCTACCATTGAACTACGCCCGCATCGTGGTCGGGGCGACAGGATTTGAACCTGCGACATCTTGCTCCCAAAGCAAGCGCGCTACCAAACTGCGCCACGCCCCGTGCAT
>CACXFZ010000284.1 GCA_902767025.1 uncultured Coriobacteriaceae bacterium | reverse complement strand
TGAGTCCAGAGGAGGTGAGCTGATGAAGGCTTACGAATTGCTGTATTTCACAGCCCCGTCTATCGACGAGGAATCCCGCGCAGCGGTGTCTAACCGCATCGAATCCGTAGTAACCGCTTCCCAAGGCACTATCGACAATGTCGAGGAGTGGGGAAAGCGCAAGCTGGCGTTCGAGGTTGACGGTCTTGCCGAGGGCGAATACACGCTGATCGACTTCCATGCCGATCCGCAGGAGATCGCCGAGCTCGATCGTGTTCTGCGCATCACCGACGCCGTCAAGCGTCATATGATCGTGTGCCGCACGGATCGCGACTAATTACGAGGTGTAGCGGGCCCTGGGCCTGCGGCTAGAGAACGGAAGATACTATGAGCATCAATAGGGTAATTATCAGCGGAAATCTCACGCGCGATCCCGAGCTGCGCCAGACGTCGGGCGGCCTGCCCGTGCTGGGCTTCGGCGTCGCGGTGAACGACCGTCGGCGAAACCAACAGACCGGAGAATGGGAAGACTACCCGAACTTCGTTGACTGCACGATGTTCGGCACGCGCGCCCAGAGCGTGTCGCAGTTCCTGCACAAGGGCAGCAAGGTTGCCATCGAGGGCAAGCTTCGCTGGAGCCAGTGGGAGCGCGACGGGCAGAAGCGCAGCAAGATCGAAGTGATCATCGACGAACTGGAATTCATGTCGCAGCGCGATGGCGGCTCCGGTGCCGCCGCAGCACCTGCAACCGGCGGCATGGACGCCGCGGCACCTGCCGCTCCTGCGGTGAACGCTTCGGTCTACGACGAAGACATCCCGTTCTAGTAGACAAGAAAGACAAGAGGTATACAGATGGCTGAATATGTTAAGCAGCCGCGTCGCAAGTACTGCCAGTTCTGCAAAGAGCATAGCGAGTACATCGACTACAAGGACACGCAGCTGCTCCGCAAGTATGTAACCGACCGCGGCAAGATCAAGCCGCGCCGCGTCACGGGTGCCTGCACCCAGCACCAGCGCGACATCGCCAATGCCGTCAAGCGCGCACGTCAGATGGCTCTGATGCCCTACGCCGTGCCCGCCGTGAGCGGCAGGGGCGAGCGCCGCAGCCGCGGTTAGGAGGTTGCGATGAAGGTAATTTTGCTTCAAGAGCTGAAGGGCAAGGGCATCGAGGGCGACGTCGTCGACGTGGCCAACGGCTTTGCCAACAACTACCTGTTCCCCAACAACTTCGCCGTCAAGGCGACCAAGGGCAACCTCAAGCAGCTCGAGCAGCGCCGCCACAACATCGCCAAGCGCGAAGAGGGCCGCATCGCTGCCGCAACCGAGCTGAAGGAAAAGATCGACGGCCTGAAGGTTCAGGTCGACGCACGCGTGGGCGAAGAGGGCCAGCTGTTCGGCTCGGTCACCACGCAGATGATCGCCGATGCGCTGACCGAGCAGCACGGCATCGAGGTCGACAAGAAGCTCATCGACCTGAAGGCTCCCATCAAGACCGCCGGCATGCACGAGGCCACGATTTCGCTGCATCGCGACATCAAGGCCGACATCGCGCTGGTGGTGGGCGACGCCGAGGCAATCGCCGCCGCCGAGGCTGCCGCCGCCGAGGAAGCGGCCGTGGCCGCCGCCGCACTGGAGGCAGAGAAGCTGGCCGCCGAGGCCGCTGCTGCCGCCGAGGCTGCCGAAGAGGGCGAGGAAGCCGCCGAGGCTGCCGAGGAAGAGGCCGTGGAAGCTGCCGAGACCGCCGAGGAGGCTGTCGAGGAGGCCGCCGAATAGCAAGCCAGGGTCCTTCGGGCGCAGCCTCCGTGCGCGCCCGTGGGGCTTCGGGCGGGCGCGCTTGTGGATATCCGGAGGCGCGCGAAAAATAGTTCCCCACCGCCGCGTGCGGTGGAAACAGTGGAAAACCCCCTTGTTCACTGGTAGGTGGCAAGGGGTTTTTCACATCCGTCGGTGGAGAAAATCTTGCGGCCTTCCGCATCCGAAAAATCACCGCCGCGCCTTCCCGCCCATGCGCTAGGATGGGTATCCCATCGCGCACGTACAAGGAGAAGGCATGGCAGAAGAACTTGCATCCAGCACCACCAAGCAGATACCCCAGAACATCGAAGCCGAGCAGTCGGTGCTTGCCGCCTGCATGCTCAACCCCGATGCCGTCGAGGAGGTCGTGGCAAAGCTCGTGCCCGAGCACTTCTTCCGCCCCGCGCATCAGATCATCTTCTCCAGCATACTCAACCTGCATCTGCGCAACCTGCCGATCGACCAGATCTCGCTCGCCGAAAACCTTAAAGCCCAGGGCCAGCTCGAGGCGGCGGGCGGCAAGGCGTACCTGCTCGACCTGGCGGACAACACCTTCGCGCTCACCAACTGGCTCACGCATGCCGACATCGTCAAGCGCATGTACATCCTGCGCGGCCTTATCGTCGCGTCGACGCAGATAACGGCCCTTGCCTACGACGCCCCCGACGACCTCAACGAAGTCGTCGAGGAGGCGGAGCGCACGCTGTTCGGCGTCACCGAGCAGCGCGTGTCGTCGTCGTTCACGCACATCAACGAGCTGCTCACCCAGGCGATGGAGGAAATCGACGAGATCTCCCGCAACAGGGACAACATCAACGGCGTGCCCACCGGCTTCAAGGACCTGGACAACCTGCTGCACGGCTTGCGCGGCGGCGACCTGGTCATCCTTGCCGCCCGTCCCGGTGTGGGCAAGACGTCGTTTGCGCTCAACCTTGCGGTCAACGCCGCCAAGGCGCGTTTCCCCGTCGCCTTCTTCTCGCTCGAGATGAGCAACTCGCAGCTCGTGCAGCGCGTCATGTGCTCCGAGGCGCGCATCAAGCTCGAGAGCGTGCGCAGCGGCAAGGTCACCGAGGCCGACTGGGCGGCGCTGGGCGATGCCATGGGCAGGCTCAGCAGCCTGAAGCTCTACATCGACGACACGCCGTCGCTGTCGATTTTGGAGGCGCGCGCCAAGGCGCGCCGCGAGCTCCGCAACGAGACCAACGGGCTCATCATCGTCGACTACCTGCAGCTGATGCAGCCCCCGCAGGCGCGCCGCGACGGCAACCGCGCCGTCGAGGTCGGCGAGATCTCGCGCGGCCTGAAGGTGCTTGCGAAGGAGATGAACATGCCCGTGATCGCCCTGTCGCAGCTGTCGCGCGCCATCGAGCAGCGCGGCAAGGACAAGCGGCCCATGCTGTCCGACCTGCGCGAGTCGGGCTCGATCGAGCAGGACGCCGACATCGTCATGTTCATCGACCGCAGCATGGACGAGATCGAGGCCGAATCCGACAGCCGGCCCGAATGGGGGACGGCCAAGATCATCGTGGCCAAGCACCGCAACGGCGCCACCCGCGACATCACGCTCGCCTGGAGCCCGGAGAACACCACGTTCTCGGACTACTTCGACGCCTCCCGGTACTAGACCTTTGGGGGCGTTCTGCTAGAACGCCCCCAAAGGTCGAAGCTGCCGCTGCGGCGCGCCCAGCCACCCCGCCTTGGCGCTCCAAGCCTCCGGTCACGGCCATGAGGCCGCTCCCTCGGCTTTCCCGCCAATTCGGGGCACCTGGACGCGCCTCGCTGACACTTCGACCACATGCATGTCGTGGCGCGCGCCGCGGGTGCTGCCAGGTTGGCTGCTGCTGCAGCCCCCTTCAACCTGCGGGCGCGGCAACGCTTCGCTGGCCGCGCTGGCTGCCTGGCGGAACCTGCGAGTGGGGCTCGGTTGCGGGTTTGCTGGACCTGGTCCGCGGCGACGCTGCGCTCGCCGCTGGAGCATGGCGGGGGGCAGGTCGTTTGTCGGGCTTTGCGAGCTCTCCCGGACCTGCGGCGCGGCAACGCTTCGCTGGCCGCGCTCCTGGCGGAACCTGCCGGGTTGGCTGATGCTGCGGCTTCCCTCAACCTGGGCCGCGGCTTCGCTTCGCTGGCCGCTGGGGCAATGGCGAGGGGACAAGCTGGTTGCCGGGTCTTTCGAGCTCTGCTCAGCCTGCGCGCGGCTTCGCTTCGCTGGCCGCGCTCCTGGCGGAACCTGCGAGTGGGGTGGGTTGTGGGTTCCTTGGGCCTGGTTTCCTAAACGTGCATCCTGTGAGAATCGCGCACCTCTTGGGGCGTTGCTCTACACTGAGCCCATGCATCAGAAAGTCACATTCCTCCATGCCGCCGACATGCACCTGGGGGCGCCGTTTCGCGGGCTGCGCAAGCTGTCCGCCGAATGGGCCGACCGCCTGGTCGACGCCTCGGCGCATGCGTTCGACCGGCTGGTCGACACTGCGCTCGTCCGGCAGGTCGATTTCGTGGTCATGGCGGGTGACATCTTCGACTTGGCCAAGCCCTCCTACGCCGACTTCATGCGCTTCTTCGAGGGCGTCAAGCGGCTGGGCGAGCAGGGCATCCCGGTGTACCTGTGCACTGGCAACCACGACCCGTTCACCAGCTGGTACGAGAACTTCGCGCACATGCCTGCGAACGTCCATGTGTTCGCGGCCGACAAGCCCAGCTTCATGCTCCATCGCCGCGACGGCCAGCCGCTTGCGTTGCTGGCAGGGCGGGGGTATTTCAACCAGACGGTCTCGAAGGACCAGGACCTGGCGGAGGGCATCACGCGCCAGCAGGCCGAAATCGCGTGCGGGGCGCAGGCTCCGTTCGCCATCGGCGTGCTGCACACGGGACTGCACCTGGACACCGAAAAGGCGCCCACCAACCCGCGCGCGCTGCTTGCCTCGGGCATGGACTACTGGGCCCTGGGGCACATCCACACGCCCTGGGTCGACAACGACGAAAACCCGCGCCTGGTGTTTCCCGGCTGCATCCAGGGGCGCGACATCAAGGAAACGGGTCCGCGCGGCTGCATGGTGGTCACGCTCGAGGAAGGCGCGCGCAACCGCGCCGAGTTCGTGTCGCTGGCCAGCGTGGTCTGGCAGCTGATGGACGTCGACGTCACGGGCGCGGCCACGCTGTCCGACTGCTACGACGCCATCGTGCGCGAGCTGTTCGTGCTCAACGGCAAGGCGCAGTGCGACGAAATGGTCGAGCGCATCCGGCTGGTGGGGCGCACGCGCGTGCACGGCCTGCTGGGCGATCCGGCCGTTGTCGAAGACCTGCGCTCCGACCTGAACACACGCTACCCCACGTTCTTCTGCGATGCCCTGATCGACGCCACCGAGCCGGAAATCGACCGCGTGGCGCTGGAATCCGAAGGGCTGTTTTTGGCCACGCTGCTCGACCAGGCGCGCCAGCAGGCGCAGCACGACGAGCGGCTTATCGCTTACCTGCAGGACGAGTTCCTTCACCGGGGCCTGCGCCTTCCCACGGACGTGGCCCGCAAGTCCCCGGAGCTGGTGCAGCGTGCCGAAGGCAGGCTGATCGACCTGCTCGGGCAGGGGGTGGGCGCCGATGAGTAGGGAACCGCGCCACGCCGCCCACGCCCGCGGCAGGGAAGATGCCGTGTCGCAGGGCACGCACAAGCAGGCCGATCAATCCCAGCAGGCAGCCAAGGGCCACGAGCGCTTCTACCTGCGCAGCGCGCACATCGACGCGTACGGCGCCATGCTGCAGCGCAACATCGGGCCGTTCGCCCCGGGCATGAACGTGGTGTACGGCGCGAACGAGAGCGGCAAGACCACGGTGAGTTCGTTTATCGAAGGCGTGCTGTTCGGCTGGGAGGAAGCGCGCGGGAACCGCAACGCCTACAAGCCCTTGTCGGGCGAGCGCTCCGGCACCCTGGTGTTCTCGCCCGTGGAGGGCACGGCGTCGGACGTGCGCTGCACGCGTGCGCGCAACGCCGATGGCATCCAGCCCGACCCGCACCCCCGCGTCCTGGCCGACATCGACAAGGAAACCTACGGCACGGTCTTCTCCCTGGACTCCGACGAGCTGCTGGGCCTGCGGCGCACCGGCGACATCACGGCGCGCCTGCTCACGGCCGGTTCGGGCACGGCCGCCTCGCCGGCGACCGCGCTTGCCAGCGTGGAGGAGTCCCTAAGCGATCTGATGTCGTGCAAGGCAAGCGTCCCCAACTCCATACCGAACCTCGTTGACGAGCAGGAGCGCCTGAGCGCCGAAATCGCGGCCTTGTCCGCCAAGGCCGAACAGCAGCGCGCCTCGAAACGCGAGTTCGACCAGCTGTCGTCGCGCATCCAGTCGCTGCAGGACAACATCGACGATCTGAACGAGCAGGTCGAAGAGCTGCTGCTCGCGCGCGAAGCCATCGTCCAGTCCGGCGAGCAGGAAGCGGCGCTGCACCACCGCTACCAGGCCCTCGAAGACGAGGAATCCGGCATGGCGGTGCAGGGGGCGCACGTCACCGCCGAGCTCGTGCCGGTGCTCGACGCCGTGTCGGAACGCGAATTGCGCGAGCAGATCGAGAACCTGGCGACCGAGCGCGCGCGCCTGGAACAGGCGGTGGCGCTGTCCAAGCAGGACTACCTGGTGGCCCAGACCACGCTGAAATCGCTCGAAGACGCCGACGACGTCCGGGCCATGCAGGGCAAGGCCAGCGCCCAGCGCAAGGTCCAGATCGCCCTGTCGGTGGTCATGCCCCTGCTGTTCGCCGGCACGGGCGTGCCCGTCTTCATCTACGGCCGTCATGCGGGCAGCCTGTCCATCACGGCGCTCGGCATCATGCTCGTGGTGTTCGCGGCGCTGGTGGC
>CACXFZ010000283.1 GCA_902767025.1 uncultured Coriobacteriaceae bacterium | reverse complement strand
GGGTGGTTTGGTCGGCGCGCTTGCCGGTTCCCGCGTGTCCGACAGCTATGCTTCGGGCGTGGTCTACTCGTCGTCGACCGCAGGCGGCCTGGTGGGCCAGGCAAGCGATGCGAGCATCCAGAACTGCTACTCCACGTCGCGCGTGCTGTGCGAAAGCAACGCGGGTGGTTTGATCGGCAGCGTGACAGGCGGTACCGCAACCGTGGCTTCGAGCCGTGCGCTGGGCATGGTGAGCACGGCGGCAGGCGGCGCGGACGGCGCTTCGGGCGGCTTCGCCGGCGCCTCGGCGGGCGCGCTTGTCGCCACCGATTGCTCGTTCGTGCGCCAGGCGGGCTACAACGACGCCCTGCCCGTGCAATATGCCGGCACAGACGCGCGTTCGCTGTCCCAGATGGCTGCCACGGGCCTGGCCCAGGGCAACACCCATCCGTATGCGGCGAGCCTGATGGGCAAGAAGTTCCCCTTCGCGCCGGTGCTGGAAGACCATTGGGGCAACTGGCCCGACCGCGCCGGCATCAACCCCACGCTTGCCTACTACGAGCGCTACAAGGACGGGTCGGTCGGCTACTACGCAAGCACCTCCATCGCGGGCGATGCCGTGACCGCGGTGCAGATCGACACGTTGCGCAACGACCTTGCCGTCGCAGAAGACGGTTATGCGCTGCTGTGCGCCTGGCCGCTCGACAGGTTCAAGGCGATGGTGAACGCCGACCCGCTCGAAGAGCTGGTGCGCGCCGACTCGATGGCCGATGGCGTGTTCGTCGAGATGAGCACCGACGGCCTCGTCTACCAGGCCAACGGGCAGACGATGGCGTCGTTCGACGTGCATGCGTATCGTCTGCCGTACCGCTACCAGGAAATCGACCGGGCCCAGGTCATGTCGTACTACGACGTCCTCGGCGTGGAGCTGCCCAACGAAGACGGCACGGGCACGCTCACGTTCGGCTACCTCTACAACGCCCACTTCGCGTGCACGGCCGTCAACCCCGACCCCGACGGGTTCACGCCGTACGTGGACGTGCCCACGGAAGTGAAGTTGCGCACGGCGCGCCACCTGAACGCCCTTACGCGCTTCAAGCAGTATTGGAACAACTACGAAGGCACGATGGGCGGCGGCGTGGTCTACACGCAGGAGCGCGATATCGACTTCGCCAGCTACGACAAGAAGCTGTGCGGCCGTCCGATGAACTTCATGGACACGTCGTCGGGCAACGCCTTCCGCAACCATGCGATCGGCACGACGCAGTCCCCGTTCGTCTTCGCGTTCAAGGGCAACCGCCATGCCATCGACGACTTCCGACTGCCGCAGACCGAAGAGCACCAAAGCCTGTTCGGCGAGGTCGAGGGCGGAAGCGCCACCGATGTTATCCTTCGTTCCGTCACGGCGCGCGACGCCATCACGGACGTGTTCGACGAAGGAGGGGAGTAGCCATGCACCCGGTGCGTAAACTGCGCAGCCAGCAAGGAGCTTCGTTCCTGCTTGCCATGGTGGCGTTTCTGGTGTGCGCGATGGTGGCGGCTTCCATCATCGCCGCAGCATCGGCGAACGCCCAGAAGACCGGCGGGGTCCGCGCCTCCGAACAGTCGTATTTGACCGTGACCTCTGCGGCGCGCCTGCTCTCCGACGACCTGATGCAGACAGGATACCAGGCGAAGGGCTCGGTGAAGGGCACCGAGCACGCCTGCGCCTATCCCGCCTCGCATGGCAGCACCGTCGCCACCGAGGCGTCGTTCGAAATCACCGACGCGTCCGGCGCCGCCTCGTCCACCCCGTTGGCGCAGCTGCTGCGCGAGGGCGTCTCCCAGATCAACCCCAACAACCCCAACTCGCGCTACATGCGCTCCTTCAACGTGCAGGTGCCGGGCTTTTCCGACGTGAAGGCCGAGTTCACGATGTTCAGCGGCGACGGCGAGCACGACGCCTACGACATCGAGATCGTGCTGCGCAATTCGGTCGAGGCCACGCCCTCGTCGGTGATGATGACCGCCAAGGCCTCGAGGTCGACGGTGGTCACCTCGTCGGTGGAAGTGGGCAGCGACGAGCACTACGACCAGTGGGTCTTCGCCCCCGCCTACGAGCAGCAGGCGGCGCTCGACCCGTCGTGGGCCAACGCCAACACCCCGGCGCTCGACACGGCGTCGGGCAACTACGTGCAGCGCACGACCGAATACGGGTCGGCCATCGCCACCGTCACCCCCATTCGCGAGGTCGAATCCTCCGAAGAGATCGCATGGGGCAAGCCGAACATCTCGAAGGGCCAGGTGGACTGATGCGTACGTGGCTGAAGAACATGCGTGCGCGCGTACGCTCCGCGAACGGCGAGACCCTGGTCGAGACGCTCGTGGCCGTGCTGGTTGCAACGTTTGCAGCGGTCGTGCTCATCGGCTCGACCGTGGTGGCGGGCAACCTGAACCTGTCCGCCCGCACCAAGGATGCCGACCTGTCCGCGGCCCAGTTGGCCGTGGAGTCGCGCAATGCCGAAACCACCGAACCCGCCACGGCCACCCTGGTGGCAGACGACGGGACGTCGCTGGGCACCTACGAGATCACGGTGTACAAGGGCGACAAGGACCTCTATGCGGCTTACGCGAAGGCGGGTGAGTAGCGATGCGGCCGATCGGGCGCCTGCGTGACAAGCTCCGCAGCAAGCGCGGATTCACCCTGACCGAGCTTCTGGCCGCCACGGCCATCATGGTGGTGCTGGGCTCGATGATCGTGGCGGCGCTGCCGTCGGCATCGTTCGTGGTCAAGCACTCGATGAACACGTCGAACGCCGATGTGCTGTCGTCGTCGTTGAACACGGCGGTGCAGGACGTCTTGCGGTACTCGCAGGTCTACGTCGACGCCGACGGCAACGTCGAGCGCGCTGCAACGGGTGCGCCGCTCATCCAGCCGTCGTCATCGTACATGGACGAGTCGGGCAGCAACGTGAAGATGGCGTACCTGACCTTCGACAACACCATCCAGCTGGCGTCCGTGGTCGACGGTGTGGATCATGGAACAACTTCCGTGCCGCGCGCGTCGGGCATATACACCGACTTCTCGATAGCCAGCTTCGTCGTCGACTTCGTGCCCGATGCGGAAGCGGGCGGCTCCTACCAGCCCGGGGTGTACCAGGGCGCCTACACCGTCGTGTCCCGCGACGGTTCGTTCACGAAGGAATACACGTTCTCGTGCCGGCCGCTCGCAACCGAAGCGGTCGTGCTCTAGCTAGGAACAGCGGAAGGAAACCATAGTGAAATACACCAGATTGGGCGACTTGCTCATCGATGCAGGGCTAATCAACCAGGAACAGCTCGACCAGGCGTTGAAGCGCCAGAAGGAAACGAAGCTGCGCCTGGGCGAGACGCTCATTTCCGACGGCACCATCACCGAGCGCCAGCTGATCGACGCGTTGACGATGCAGCTGGGCATCGACTTCGTGGACCTTGCCAATACGCGCATCGATTCCGACATGGCCCAGCTGGTTCCCAAGAACCTGGCCAAGAAGTACGCGGTCGTCCCGGTGCGCGTGCAGGGCGACGAGCTCTACCTGGCCATGGCCGACCCGCTCAACTTCATCGCAACCGAGGAAGTGAAGGCGGCCAGCCGCAAGAAGCCCATCCCGATGATCTCCACCAAGGCGGCCGTGGAACACGCCATCAGCGTGCTGTACGGCGCCGAGGGCGCCCAGCGCGCCATCGAGCAGATGCAGCAGGAAAGCTCGTCCGACTCGTCCGAGTACGTGGTGGGCATGCAGGTTGCCACCGACATCGAGGAAAGCGCGTCGGCGGCACCGTCGATCCGCCTGGTCGACACCATCATCGAGCGCGGCATCACCGACCGCGCAAGCGACATCCACATCGAGCCGCGCGAAGGCGACATGCGCGTGCGCATGCGCATCGACGGCGTGCTCCACGACGAACTCACCATCCCCAAGGAGCTGCAGGGCTCGGTCATCTCGCGCATCAAGATCATGTGCGGCATGGACGTCACCGAGCGCCGCGTGCCGCAGGACGGCCGCGCCATCGTGCGCGTGCGCATGAAGGAAGTCGACATGCGCGCATCCACGCTTCCCACCGTGCATGGCGAGAAGATGGTGCTGCGCCTGCTCGACAAGGACAACCAGCAGGACACCGCCGAAGGCCTGGGCTTTTCGGGCGAGAACCTGCGCAAGTACTACGAGCTGTTGCGCAACCGCCAGGGCGCCATCCTGCTGGTGGGCCCCACCGGTTCGGGCAAGTCGTCGACGATGTTCGCGATGCTGTCGCACCTGAACACCGAAGGCGTGAACATCGTCACGCTGGAAGACCCCGTCGAGTACAACATCGAGGGCGTGAACCAGGTGCAGGTCAACGAGAAAGTGGGCACCACCTTCGCCAGCGGCCTGCGCTCGATCATGCGCCAGGACCCTGACATCCTGGCCGTGGGCGAGATCCGCGACTCCGAAACAGCCGACATCGCGATGCGCGCCGCCGTCACCGGGCATCTGGTGCTGTCCACGATGCACACCGGCGATGCGCTGTCCACCCTCGACCGCCTGGCGGACATCGGCGTTGAGCCGTTCATGATGGCCACGGCGCTCAAGGGCGTCATCTCCCAGCGCCTGGTGCGCCGCATCTGTCCGCATTGCAAGACTGCCTACGAGCCGTCTGCCGAAGAGCTGCAGAACCTGGGCATCGATTCCGCCCAGGGCGTGCAGTTCTACCACGGGCAGGGCTGTCCCGAATGCTACGGCAGCGGCTACAAGGGCCGCATCGCCGTCGCCGAGATCCTGTCCATCGACAATGCGATCAGCCAGGCGATCCATGCGCGCCAGTACAGCCTCGAGAAGTCCTCCGCCGACCTGAAGCAGGCGGTGGCGGCGTCCGGGTTCACGCCCATTCTGGACAACTGCCGCCAGCTGGTGCTCGAAGGCGTCACGACGGTCGACGAGGTCATGCGCACCATCTACGCCACCGAATAGGAACAGCAACGTAAAGGAGCATCTCCCATGTCGGTTATCGAAGGCATCATCCAAGAGGCCTCCCAGGCAGGCGCGTCCGACGTCCATATCGCTGCGGGCCTGCCGATACGGCACCGCATCGACGGCGTCCTGAAGGATGCCAGCGACCGCGTGCTGGAGCCGCAGGACTGCGAGCTGGTTGCGCGCGAGGTGGCCGGCGAGGCCTACAAGGCGATCGAGGACATCGGCGAGATGGACATGGCGACCACGTACTGCGGCGTGCGCTGCAGGCTCAACCTGTACCGCAGCAGCGGCAGCGTGTGCCTGGCCATCCGCTTGCTTGCATCGCAGATCCCCGAACTCGAGACGTTGGGGCTGCCGCCTGCCGTGCTGCAGTTCCCCGACTACCGCAAGGGCATCGTCATCGTCACCGGCGAAACGGGCTCGGGCAAATCCACGACGCTGGCCGCCATCATCGACTCGATCAACCACAAGCGCGCCGAGCACATCATCACGCTGGAAGACCCTATCGAATACGAGCACAGCCCGCATCTGTGCAGCATCGACCAGCGCGAGATCGGACGCGACACGGAAAGCTACGCCAACGGCCTGCGCGCCATCCTGCGCGAAGACCCCGACGTGATCATGATCGGCGAGATGCGCGATCTGGAAACCATCGAAACGGCGCTCACCGCGGCGGAGACCGGGCATCTGGTGTTCGCCACGCTGCACACGAAGAGCGCGGCGGATTCGATCGACCGCTTGGTCGACGTGTTCCCCGAAGGGCGCCAGCGTCAGATCCGGATGCAGCTGTCCACCACGCTGCAGGCCGTGCTGTCGCAACAGCTTCTGCCCCAGGCCACGGGTACGGGGCGCATCGTGGCCTGCGAGGTCATGGTGGTGAACCCGGCGATCCGCAACCTCATCCGCGAGGGGAAGACCCCGCAGATCGAAAACGCGATCGCCACCAGCGCCGACATCGGCTCGATCACGATGGACAACGCGCTCATGCGCATGGCGCGCAACCGCGACATCTCGCTCGATACCGCGCTGGCTGCCGCCAACGACCCCGAGTCTATGAAACGTACCATTCGCTAGGTTCCCGCAAAGGAGCACATTCAACGTGAAAGCATTCAACTACAGAGCGCGCACGATGGCCAACGCCCACCTGAGCGGCGTTGTCGAGGCGAACAGCCGCCAAGAGGCCATCGAGAAGCTGCGCGAGGACGGCCTGGTGGTGGAATCCCTGGTCCAGGCTTCGGGCGAGCGCGATCTGAACATCGATTTGGGCAGCAAGACGAAGGACAAGAACCTGTCGATCATGTGCAACCAGATGGGCATCATCCTCAAGGCTGGCATGCCCATCGTGCGCACACTCGAGCTGGTGGCGGGCCAAACCGAGGACAAGGGACTGTCGAAAATGCTCACGGCGGTGGCCGACGACGTGTCTGCCGGCTACGGCCTGGCGGACAGCTTCGCCAAGCATGGGCCCGGCCTGCCCGAGACCTTCGTCGAGTCGATCCGCGCCGGCGAGGTGTCCGGTACGCTCGAAAAGGTCTTCGAGCGCATGGGGGCCTACTACAACAAGACCGACAAGAACAAGTCGCGGGTGCGCTCCGCCCTGATCTACCCGGTGTTCGTGCTGGCTCTGGCCGTCATCGTCATCGCCATCATCATGATCTTCGCCGTGCCCACGTTCACCTCGTCGTTCGAGCAGATGAACATGGAACTGCCCGGCATCACCAAGTTCCTGATGGCGAGCGCCGACTGGTGGACCAGGTACTGGTGGGTGGTCTTCGCCGTCATCGCCATCGTGGTGATTGCACTCAAGCTCGCCCAGCGCAACGAATCGTTCCGCCTTGCCTGGCACCGGTTCCTGCTGCGCCTTCCCATCATGGGGCACATCGTCGAGTCGAGCAGTGCCAGCCAGTACGCTTCGACGATGTCGATGATGATGGATGCGGGCCTGCCGGTGCTGTCTGCGGTGGACGTGACGGCGCGGTCGATGTCGAACTACTGGATGGCGAAGAACCTGGCCGACACCCGCGTGGATCTGGAGGCGGGCAGGCAGCTGTCGACGTCGCTGGCCAGGACGAAGGCGTTTCCCGACATGATGGTGGAGATGACCGGAATCGGCGAGCAGACCGGCTCTCTCGAGCAGACGCTCGACGTCATGGCCGACTACTACGACAACGAAACCGAAACGGCCACCACGCGCGCCCTTGCCGTGATGGAGCCTGCGCTGATCATCATCCTCGCCTTCATCGTGGGCGGCATCCTGCTTGCCGTCTACCTGCCCATCTTCTCGCTCTACGGAGGCTTGGGAACGAGCATCTAGCGAAAGGGGAGGCAGGGTTTTCGAGGGCAGCCCTCTGCGGGTTGCCTGCCTGCAGACGCAGCGGTTTTCCGGACAATTATTCAGCTTGGTGACAGCTCGGCGCGCGGCGTCAAAAGTGTTGAACGGCCACGGAAGGTTGAGTATAATCTTGCTACCAACGAGGGACACGAGTTCGCACGCTTTCGTGTTCTTGGGGCATGCGGAAGCAAGGAAGAAGGGGCTCGCCATGTTTGAGTCGATCAAGTCGTACCAGGGCAAGCTGCGCAAGCGCGGCCAGCAGGGTTTCACGCTGATGGAGCTGCTCATCGTCATCGCCATCATCGTCGTGCTGGTGGCAATCGCCATCCCCGTGTTCACCGCCCAGCTCGACCGGGCAAAAGATGCGGCTGACCAGGCGAATGGTCGTGCGCTGTACGCCATCGCGATGGCCGACTACATGGACGATGGCCAGATGCAGTACAACTACGACACCACCTCCGACGCGCCCAACGTCGAGGTTTCGGGCGAAGACCTGCCGTCCCAGAAGCTCGCCTTCTCCGACCGCACCAGCCAGGTCTACGTGAACATGAGCGAGGACACCTCCGTGCCCCCGACGGTTACCGTGGACAGCAAGGGCAACGACGGGCAAGGCTGGATCTTCGGCGGCACGAGCCTGTAGAGAAGCCATCAATCATCAGCCAAGGCGGGGCGTGCATCGTGCGCTCCGCCTTTTTATGACCAAGTAGGTACATGCAAGCGTTCATGCAAAGCCCCTTCGGAATCGCACTCGTCTTCGTGGCGGGCCTGTGCGCAGGCAGCTTCATCAACTGCATGGCGTACCGGCGCGAACATGGGGAGTCCATCGTTCACGGCCGTTCGCATTGCCCCGCGTGCAACCACGAGCTGGGCGCCCTGGAGCTGGTTCCCGTGCTCAGCTGGGTGCTGCAGCGCGGTCGGTGCAGGCATTGCGGCGCGGCGGTGAGCGTGCGCTATCCCGCAGTCGAGCTGCTGGCCGGCATCGTGTTCGTGGGCGTCGCCTGCATTCCGTCCCACGAGGTGCTCGAGATGGCCGAGCTCGTGGCCCTGTGCAGCGTGTTGCTCTACATCTCGCTGGTGGACCTGGACTCCTACACCATTCCCAACGGCGCCATCGTCGCTGCACTGGCCATTCGCGTGGCCTACCTTGCCGCCGCGTCGTTTCAGCAGGGAAGCCTGCTCGTCGGTCCGATAATCGATTCCCTGATCGGCGGCGTTGCGCTTGGCGGGGGCATGCTCGTGCTGGTGCTGATCGCCGATCACGTGCTCGGCCGCGAAAGCATGGGTGGCGGCGATTTGAAGCTGCTGTTCGTGGCGGGGTGCTACCTGGGATGGCAGCAGGGCGTGTTCTGCCTGCTGATCGCATCCGTGCTGGGAATCCTGTTCGCGCTCGTGTGCCAGGCATGCGAGCGGCGCATGCAGTCCGCGCCGGCTGAGCAGAACGCAACCCCGGACGACGAGGCTGCCGGGCAGTTCTTCGGTCGCACGATACCGTTCGGCCCCGCCATCGCCTGCGCCCTGTGGGTCACGTTGATGTGCGGCAGCCAGGTGATGTCCTGGTATTTCGGCCTGTTCGCGGCATAGCCGCATGCGTTCCCGCAGTCGCTTGCTTGCCAGGCGGCAGGTGGGTGAGCAGGGCTGACGAGCAGGGCAGTTGGGGCGCTTCCCGTCGTGCAGATTCCCGTTCCCGTCTGGTTTTACGCTACAATACTGTGGTTGTACCTGTGGTTGATTCAAACGCGCGAGATGAGGGGTTTGAGTGGCTGCTTACGTAGGAATCGATATTGGCGGCAACAGCTGCAAGATGGCCGAGCGCTCGGGTTCGGGCCTGCGCCTTCTTGCCGAACACATGCCCGAGAACATGATCAGCCTGGGCCAGGTGACGTCGCCCCAGACCATGACGACGTTTCTGCAGGGCCTGCGCAAGGAGCAGGGCGTGCGTGCACGCCAGGCCGTGCTGGTCCTTTCGTCGTCCCAGACGTTCTTCCGTCATGTGACGCTGCCCAAGATGAGCGCCGAGGAAGTCACGCTGAACCTGCCGTACGAGTTTCGCGACTTCGTGTCGGGCGACACGGGCGAATACATCTACGATTACGCGGTCGACCCCATCGACAACGCGCGCGACCCGGAAAGCCTGAGCCTGTTCGCGGCGGCCGTTTCGCGTTCGTTTGTCACCACCTACGAAGACATCCTCAACAAGGCGGGCTTCAAGCTGAAATCGGTCATTCCCGCCCCGATGGCCTTCACGCGGTTGCTCAACGAGCGCGTGAAGGCGGACCCGTCGCTTGCCGACACGAACCTGGTGCTGGTCGACATCGGCTACTCGCAGGTGGTGATGACCCTGTTCAAGGGGTCGCATTACGAGGCCAGCAAGGTCATCGATTTCGGGTGCAACGAAATCGATGCGGCAATCGCCAACCTGAAGGGCATCGACGCCTACACGGCGAGCTCCTACAAGTACTCGAACTTCGAAGACGTGCTCGATTCCGACGCGTGCCAGGCGGTCTACGACAGGCTGGCCATCGAAGTGAGCAAGGTCGTGAACTTCTACAACTTCTCGAGCCAGGACAAGGACGTCGAGCAGATGTACTTCCTGGGCGGCGGCGCGCAGATCCCGCAGCTGACGAACACGATCTCGCAGGCGATCGACGTGACGTCGCTGGGAGCGGCCGCCCTGCTGCCCAAGGAAGCCGCGGGAGCCGAAAACGCCCCCATCTGCACGCTTGCGATTGGCGGGTTGCTCGAAGGCGAGGCGATGTAGATGGCTATCGACTGGAACAAGGAAATCAAGATCGGCGGCGATGCGTCGGCGGTCCCGCCCACCAAGACCACGATGAACCTGCTTCCGCAGCAGGGCGAGTCGGTCAACGTTGGAAGGATCGTGCTGCTGGGCCTGCTCGCGCTGGCGCTGCTGGCCGTGGTGGGCAAGTTCGGCATCGTCGACCGCTTCGCGGCCGTGTCCGCACGCCAGGGCGATCTGGCCACGGCGCAGGCCGCCTACGACGAGGTCAAGGGCAAGCTCGTCGATTACGACGAGGTGCAGGCCGAGTACCGCAGCTTCGTGGGCAACGCCAGCGACGACGAGACCATCGACGCGCTGCTCGCGATGGAGCTGGTAGCCCAGGCGGTCGAGCCGTCCGCGACGGTGACGGCCGTGGGTGCGCGCGACACGCTGGTCACCGTGAACGTCAAGGACATCTCGCTGGACAACCTGGGCAGGCTCGCCGACACGATCAAGGCGCAGCCGATGGTCTCCGACGTGGCGGTCACCAAGGCGGCGAATTCCGACGAAGCCAACGTGACGGCCATGCTGCAGATCACGCTCAACGGCGGCAGCGATTCCAAGAAGGGGAAGTAGGTGGCAGGCATGGGTTCGATCAACTTCACTTCTCGCGAAAAGGGCCTGCTGGTCGTGCTGGTCGTGCTGCTGTGCTTGCTGGCCTGGTACCTGTTCGTGTACCAGGGGACGGCCGACGAGCTCACCCGGTTGGACAACCAGATCGTCGAGCTGGAAACGCAGACCGATGCGGCCAACGTCCAGCTTGCCCAGATGGAGTCGATGCGCAAGCAAATCGACGAGAAGAAATCCTCGGGCGTCAAGCAGACGACGCTGCCCGATTACGACAACATCCAGCCGTTGATGAACCAGCTCTACACGATCCTGGCGAACACGGTCGACTACGAGCTGGCGTTCGACGATCTGGACACGTCCACCGAAGGCCTGGTCAAGCGCGGTGTGACCATCACGTTCGGGTGCCAGTCGCTCGAAGAGGGCCGCAACGTGATGACGGCGCTGGAACAGGGCCTCTATCCGTGCAGCATCGATTCGGCGTCCATGCAGTCGACCACCGATCGCACGTCGCGCTCCCAGATCGTGGGCACCAACACGGGCAAGACCTCGGCGCCTTTCGCCGTGGGATTGCATGCCATTTTCTACGAGCGGGTGTAGCTCACGCGCCTGGATATCCGGCTCCAATCTGCCTGTCGCGCGCCTGCGCCACCGCACGTGCGGCGTATGCGGATATGTCCCGTATTCGTCGTGGGAACTCGGCATGCCTGTGCTACAATCTACGAACCTGCCGCAAAAGGTGCGACAGGTGGTAAGTGTAGGCCCCCGAGACATGTTTGGCAGTTGTTGTAGTCCTAAACGCAAATACCAGCTTGAACAATCATGGCGAAGGGTCCCCGTAGCTTCGAAAGGGGTCCGTTTTGACCGAAATCAAGAATCCATCCGTCATTGATTACGAGGACATTCCCGACGATCAGATGAACCAGATGATCGACGGCACCCTCACCAACTTCGACGAGGGCGACCTTGTCGACGGAACCGTGGTGAAGATCGAGCACGACGAAGTGCTCGTCGACATCGGGTTCAAGAGCGAGGG
>CACXFZ010000282.1 GCA_902767025.1 uncultured Coriobacteriaceae bacterium | reverse complement strand
AGGTCAACGGCGAGGAGGCCGTGAAGCTGAACAGCAGGAGCGAAACCTTCACCTACACGGTGACCCAGAAGCTCCCGAGCGAGCTCACTAAGGTCGTGTTCTCCGACAAGGTCGAGAGCGTGCTCGTGATCGACGAGGCTTCGGCCAAGGTCGAGGGTGGCGAGGCTGAATACGTCATCGCCGTCGACGGCCAGACCATCACGGCCACGGCCGAGGATGCCTCTAAGGATGCCGGCAAGGAGATCACGCTCTCCTTCAATGCCAACCTGAAGCCCGGTACCACCGACGAGCAGCTGATCGCCCTTTACGGCGAGACCAAGGAAATCCCGAACCAGGCCATCGTCACAATCGACGACAAGCCGCGCGTGACCAACGAGGTCAAGGTCACCCCGCCGCCGAGCGAGACCGAAGAGCCTGTTAAGAAGGTCAATGGTGCCGAGAAGGCGACGCTGGCGGAGCGCAACGAGGAGTTCACTTACACGGTAAGCCAGAAGATTCCCGATGGCGCCATGAATGTCGTGTTCCTCGACACACTCGAGAACGTGCTCGAAGCAACCGAGTGCTCCATCGACGTCGAAGGCGCTAATGTGAAGGCCGAGGGCCAGACTGTTACCGCCACCATCGCCGACGCTACGGGTCTGGCCGGCAAGACCGTCACCCTGACGATCAAGGCCAAGATCAAGGACGGCGTGACCGATGATCAGCTGGTGGAGGCCTACGGCACCAACGTTGTGCCCAACAAGGCAACCGTGAGCATCGACGGCAAGAGCAAGGTGACCAACGAAGTGCTGGTTACCCCGCCGCCGGTTGGCTCGGTCATCGTGAAGTACGTCACCGAGGACGGTACGGTTCTCGAGGACTGGTCCGACGTGGTCAAGGACGTGCCCGCCGGCACCGACTACACCACCGCCGAGAAGACGTTCGAGGGCTACGAGTTCGTGCGCGTCGATCCCGACAGGGCTCCTGCCACCGGCAAGACCATCGCTCCGGGTACGCTCGAAGTGGTCTACGTCTACAAGCCGGTTGCTTCCGAGCCCGATCCCACCGGTTCGGTGCGTGTCGAGTACATCACCGAAGACGGCAAGGTCCTGCGCGACTGGGCAGACGTGGTCAAGGACGTGCCCGCTGGCACCGACTACACCACCAAACAGGAAGCCTTCCCCGGCTACGAGTTCGTCAAGATGGACGACAAGTCCGCTGAGGCTACTGGCAAGACCATTGCTCCGGGCACCCTGGATGTCATCTACGTCTACAAGCCCATCGAGACTGTGCCGGTCAAGACGGTTGAAGGCGGCAATAGGCATGCTCTGACGCTGGCAACTGATCCGTTCACCTATGAGGTTACGCGCCAGATTCCTGGCAACGCACAGACGATCGTCATTACCGATACGATTGAAGATGTGCTCGAGTTCGTCCCAGGCACGGAGGAAATCAAGGCTGATGGCGTGGTCATTAGTGGCGTAAACCCGGTCATTGAAGGGCAGAAGATTACGGTTACTATTGACGACGCGAGCGCTTTGGCTGGCAAGACCGTTACCCTGGCCTTTAAGGCAAGGATTAAGCAGGGTGTCAAGGAGACTGAGCTGGTCGAGAAGTATGGCGCTGGCATGGATATCCCGAACGAGGCCAACTTCGCAATCAACGGTGAGGACGCAATGACCAACAAGGTGTACGTCAACCCGCCGGTTGACTTTGAGGAGATCGATCGTCATCCGAACAAGCCGAAGCCCGAGCCCACGCCTGAGGGTGGCGACACTCCGAAGAACCCGAACACGCCTGCTGACAACCCGACCCCGACGACGAAAACGTCGACCCCGACGACTACGACCAAGGGCACCACTGCCACGATGACGACCAAGACTGGCGACGACATGGGCATGGTTGCTATGGGCCTGGTTGCCATGGCTCTGCTGGCTGGCGGTGCAGGACTCGTGTCCTACCGTCGCCGCAGGGAAGAGGACTAGCCTTAAAGGCAGCAATGCCAAAGAGCTAGCAGCTTCATAGCCGACCCGAAGGCCCCCGCAAACGCGGGGGCCTTCGATTTTGAACAGGGGTCAGACCTCTGTTCAAAAACAGTGAGAGACACGGAGCATGCCCACCGCTGCAGCCCAGGCCCCAACCTGTCTAACTCTAACCAGCCGGAACGACTCGAATTCTGACAAAGGGACCGCAGATTCGCCCCATCAGCGACCTGCGCACGAACCTCAACGACGTGTGCGACCAGGCCGCTGAATCCCAAGAGCCCATTTACATGACGAAAAACGGCAAGTCTTGCTTGGTGGTACTCGACAGCGACGCCTACGACAGGTACTTGCAGCACGAGCGGGCGGTGCAGAAGCTGCGCGAAGCAGAAATCGAAGCGCACTACATCAGCGAGGTTCATTAGCATGAAGAGGCGCGCGGGCGCATCGAGCGCCTGATTGCTTCACTCGAGGCAATGCATGCGTAAGATTGCCTACCGCCCCCGCGCAATGGCGGATCTTGAAAGAATCCTGGTCTACCTGGCCGTCGAGTCGCAGGCTCCGCAGGTAGCACGGCAAGCCGCCGCGAAAACCATCGACGCAATAGAGCCTGCGGCACAAAACCCCACCATGGGGCGCAAGGTCGAAGACGACAGGCTCGAGCAAAGCTACCGGCGCGTGTTGTCGGGGTGCTACTGGGTCTACTACACATACGACGAGAAGGCGCTGACGGCTTGGCGCATTTTCCACACATCGCGGGACACCGAATCCTTTGGGTTCCTGACACTCGGCAGCTAAGCCAAAGCAGCCGATTTTGAACAGGTCCCTGTTCAAAACTCTCGGAGGGGAAAAGAACAGGCATTTGATGGAAGGCTCACGGGAGACAGTTCTGTGAGCTTCGCGTAGGCCAAGCCTGTAACTAAAATATTGAACTCTACACAACAGAATAGTTAAAATCTGCACAATAGAATGATTAAATTCTGCACTGCAGCAATCCAAGAGCAGAAAGGCGTTCAAGTGGCAGACTTCAGGTACTATCATCGCCTTGCCGACGAAGAGCTCGAGCAGCGGCTTTCACGGTCGGGCGCCGTTGTCATCAGGGGCGCGAAGTGGTGCGGCAAAACTGAAACGGCACTCCAGCATTCTTCGAGCGTTCTGTATCTTCAGGACCCGGACGAGTACGAGAACAACATGCTCACTGCGCAGACGAAGCCATCGCTCCTGCTCCGTGGCGACCAGCCGCGTCTCATCGACGAATGGCAGGATGCACCCCAGATTTGGGATGCGGTGCGCTTTGCCATAGACAAAGAGCACGGGTTCGGGCACTACATCCTCACGGGCTCGGTATCGAAGGAGCTGGAGCTCTCGGAGCGCCCCCGTCATTCGGGCACGGGAAGAATCTCCCCCATGACCATGCGTCCAATGAGCCTTTGGGAATCCCTGGATTCTAACGGGTCGGTTTCCCTGCGTGCCCTGTTCGACAATCCGCAAGATGCTGGGGGCACTTGTTCGTGCGACGTTGAGCGCATCGCCTACCTTGTGTGTCGTGGCGGTTGGCCCGAAGTGGTTGCAGGCGGACTCGACGGCATAGCGACATCCCGCGACTACGTGAAATCGATAGCTTACGAGGACATCTCGCGTGTCGACGGTGTCCAGCGCAATCCGGAATGCGCGCTTCTGCTCATGGCGGCATACGCGCGGTGCCTGTCGACTCAGGCCGATCTTGCAACCATACGCAAAAACATCAAAGCCAGGCAGGGCGAACTGAGCCGCAACACGGTGAGCGCCTACGTTGCTTCGCTGCGCAAGCTGTACGTCTTCGAAGATTTGCCTGCATGGAAACCGTCGTTACGCGATAAGACGCGTGTAACAGCAACGCCAAAGCGCCACTTCGTGGATCCCTCGCTCGCGGCGGCCGCGCTTGGCGCAACACCCGACATGCTGCTTCGCGATATGCCGACGCTGGGCATGCTCTTTGAGTCCCTTTGCGTGCGCGATTTGCGCATCTATGCAGAATCACTGGGAGGAAGCTTGTATCACTATCACGACGATGCAGGGCGTGAAGCGGACGCCGTCATTGCCATGCCGGATGGAAGATGGGCTCTCGTCGAAATGAAGATGGGGCATGCTGGTGTCGAAGAGGGTGCAGAAGGCCTCCTGGGGCTTGCGGAAAAAATCGATGTCACGGTGATGGGGGAGCCTTCGTTCCTGGCAGTCATGGCTCCAACGGCGTACTCGCACCAACGCGATGACGGAGTGCTCGTCGTTTCGCCTGCATGTCTGAAGGCATAACTGGCCAGACGGAACACAAAGGAACAAAGGAACACAGGAAGAACACAGAAGATATGACCGATGACGGGGCGTCCCGCCATCGGAGGTTGCCGGATCGAAGGAGCCTCCGGATTTGGTAACCGTGGGT
>CACXFZ010000281.1 GCA_902767025.1 uncultured Coriobacteriaceae bacterium | reverse complement strand
GTGGCATTCCACCTGCAAAGCAGCCGGCTTGATGCGCGCTGCTTCGCACACCTCTTCCAAGCGCTCGCTTTCGAAGTTGGAAAGCCCAATGGCACGCACCTTGCCCGCATCCAGGGCATCTTCCATGTCGGCCCAAGCGCCCAGGTAATCGCCGAATTGCTGGTGCTGCAGCAGCAGGTCTATGTAGTCGGTGCCCAAGCGGTCGAGCATCTTGTCGATAGCCTGGGCCGTTGCCCCACGCCCGTACTCGGACGGCCACAGCTTGGTGGTAATCCAAATTTGATCGCGCGGAATGCCGCTTTCGGCAATGGCTTTGCCAACCGAGCGCTCGTTTTGGTAGGCGTGTGCCGTATCGATGTGGCGGCACCCCTGACGCAGCGCTTCGGCAACAGCGTTTTCCGTTTCAGGGCCCTCCGGCACCATGTACACGCCCAGTCCCAGCTGCGGCATCTCTACTCCATTGTTAAGCTTCACGTAGGTTTGGTTTTCCATGGTCATGCTTCCTTTCACCTTGCTTCGAACTTCTTATGTTTCTAGTATCATTCGCGGCGCACGAAATGCGATGGGCAGCTGGGATGGCCGCGTGTGCTTACTGGAACACCACACTAGGTGCGCGTACCAGTAACGCGATGCTTTGGCAAACAAGGCCGCCAACCCAAGCGCACGGCGGCCTGCAGATGGCAGCGGTCGCGCGCGGTGGATGAGCAGGTTCGCGCATCGCGCACACGGGCGACGTTCCTTAAAAGCCACCCAGCCCGCGATGACCGTACACAATGCACTGGTTCAGAGCGTCTTCGAGCTGTGCGAATCCCTGGTCGGTCAGTTCCACGTGCGCTGCATCCAGGTTCTCGACTATGCGCTCTTTGTTCTTCGAGCCGGGTATGGGCACGACGTTGGGCCATTTGTGCAGCATCCACGCCAGCGAAATCTGTGCGCTGGTGGCACCCTTCAAACTTGCGAAATGCGCGAGCACGTCGATGATGGGTTGGTTGCCCGCGATGTTTTCGCGGCGCAGCTGCGGTACCCAATTGCGCACGTCGTCGTGGCGTTCGAATTTCGTGGTGGTTGTGATCTTTCCCGACAACAACCCGCTGGCAATGGGCGAAAACGGCACGAAGCCGATGTTGTGCTCCATGCAATACGGGATGATGAAGTCCTCGGAATCGCGTTCAACCATCGAGTAGATGTTCTGGATAGCGGCAAGCGGTGTCACGCGTTGGGCGCGCTCGATTACATCCACATCCACCTGCGACAACCCCCACCCGCGGATAAGTCCTTCATCAATCAGGCGCCCCATGGCCTGGGCAGCGTCCTCAATTGACACGGCGCTCGAGCGGTGGATGTAATACACGTCCACGTAGTCGGTTTGCAGGCGTGCAAGCGAGCCGTCCAGATGCTTGCGCAGCGTCTGATATGCGTTATGCCCAAGCCCTCCGTGCGGCATTACCTTCGTTGCAATAACCACCTGATCCCGTATGCCAGCAAACGCCTTGCCCAGAATCTTCTCGTTGTGACCGCGGTGCATGGGGCTCAGGTTCGGACCATACACCTCGGCCGTATCGAAAAACGTGCAGCCGTGCTCGAATGCGTTGCGTATCGCCTGAATGCTGTAACGCTCGGGCGGGATCTTGCCGTACCCATGGGAAAAGGCCATGCAACCCATCCCCACTTCCGACACCTCTATATTGCGCAGCTTTCTCGTGTTCATGCCACCACTCCTTCAACAGACGCGCCCACGCGCCTAGTACCACGCAAGCCGCTTGCCTTGCTCGAGCGCGTTGATGGCCGCCATTTCGTCATCGGCCAGCTCGAAGCTCCATACGTGTGCATCTTCTTGGATATGATCGGGGTTGGAAGAGCCCGGAATGCATATGTTGCCGCTTTGCAAGTGCCAGCGAATGATAGCCTGAGCAGGCGTTATGCCGTGATTGGCCGCCACTTGCGCAATCGTAGGGTCGGCGAACAACGTATGGCAATCCTGCTTGCCTCCCAGGGGGAACCACGACTCCAGCACCGTACCCGACTCCGCTGCAGCGGCCTTCGGTCCGCGTTCCTGGTAGTAGGGGTGCGTCTCGTTTTGCAGCACAGCCGGTGCAATGTTTGCCGCTTGCGCCATGCGCGCAATGCCGTCTTCGTAGAAGTTCGAAATGCCAATGGCGCGGATCTTGCCTGCCGCAACGGCATCCTCCATGGCATGGTAGGCTTCTTCGTCGTGGGCGTGCTCGTGGTGCAGCAACATCAAGTCGACGTAGTCTTGCCCCAGGTTTTGAAGCGAGGCGTCGATGGCGGCGGCCGCATTTGAAAAGTCGTCGGTCCACAGCTTCGTAGTTAGGAATACTTCGTCGCGCGGCACACCTGCCCGCGCAATGCCGCGACCCACCCCGCTTTCGTTGCCATAAATGCGCGCCGTGTCGATGAGGCGCGTGCCCGCCATCAAGGCAGCGTACACCGACTCTTCTGCTTGCGCGTTTGAAAGAATGAACGTGCCCAAGCCAAGCACGGGCATCTCGATACCGTTGTTGAGCAGTACCGTGCGCTTTGCCAAGTTGAACGCCGGGCCTGCCGATGTGGCTTCCGCCGCAACCGACGCCTCAGACGATGCACCTGCCGAAGCAGCGTTCATACTCGAGGCCGCCGAGCTGGCTGCGGCTGGCTCGCTTGACGCGCCCGACGTGGCGGCCGAGCCCGACGAAGCGGCCAACGCGCCCGATGCAGAGGCCGATGCAGAGGCCGAGCCCGTTTGAGCGGCGCTGCATCCCGCCAGGCCCCAACCAGCTAGGGCAACTCCCGCGGTAAACGCGCCTGCAAGAAACGACCTACGACTCAGATACTTCATGCGATATCCTCCTTGTTGCACTGGATCCAGCCGTCATTCACCTTGACGAAGCACGCGTTGGTGGGAAGCGTCCACGAGCCAGACATGCCATACACGCGCGCGTCTAGCGTGGTCGAGCCGGCGAGCGTGGCGCGATCGCCCTCCACCACCACAGCCGGATCGTGCACCTCGTACCCAAAGTAGTTCAGCGTGCCATCGGCGATTTCTTCGAAGAATTCCTCACGTGTTTGCACATGGCCCGATAGGTGCGTGAAGGTTTTGTCCTTGGTCGTAAGCGCACGCAAGGCGTCTATGTTCTTGTCTATCATCGCTTGCT
>CACXFZ010000280.1 GCA_902767025.1 uncultured Coriobacteriaceae bacterium | reverse complement strand
TGCTGTGCGCACTGGGAGGGTTCTCGCTGACGATGATGGTCGTCTACGATCCGGAGGTCCCCTGGATGGCGGCGGCAGACCAAGCCCTTTCCACGCGGCTGTCCTTGGCGAACCGCTTCTACGAGGTGTTCCCGCCCACGCCCTTCGGACGGACGGTGATGGCGGCGAGGCTCGAGGATTTCGTGCAGGAAATGCCCGACAACGCCTACGTGATGGCGCTGGTCAAGCAGGGCATCGTGCCGGCGCTCTGCCTGCTGGCGCTGGTTCTTGCCACGTACCTTTCCGCGGTACGGCACGCGCGCTGGGATGCCTGCATCCTCGGCCTGGCCGTGTACTCCGTCGGCAGCATCATGGAAATGTATGCCGTCAACTTCACGCTCGACTTCTTCCTGATAGGCGCCGCGTTCACATGGTATGCCTGCTGGCCCGATTCGACCGGGACGCCGCGCAAGCAGGTGGGCACATGAGCGGGCAGAAACACTACGGGCAGCCCCGCACTGTCGACGAGGCGCGCCTGGCCCGTCGGCTGTCTCCGGTAAGCGTGTGGGCTCTGTCGCTGGGATGCATCATCGGATGGGGCAGTTTCATCCTGCCGGGCACCACGTTCCTGCCTCAAGCCGGCCCAGCGGGCACGCTGATCGCCCTGGCGGTGGCGGCCGTGGTCATGGTGGTCATCGCGCTGAACTACAGCTACCTGATTGGGCGCTACCCCTTCGCCGGCGGCGAGTTCGCCTACGTGCACGACACCCTGGGACCCGGGCATGCGTTCGCCACGTCCTGGCTGCTGGGACTGTGCTACCTGGCGCTTGTCGCGCAGAACGCCACGGCGCTGGCGCTGGTGGGGCGCAGCCTTCTGGGCGGCGTGTTCCAAGTGGGGTTCCACTACACGGTTGCCGGCTACGAGGTGTACGCGGGCGAGCTGGCCCTGGCATTGGGCGCGCTCGTGCTGTTCGCCGTGCTGAACGTGCGCGGGGTGCGCCTGGCGGGCGTGTTCCAGACGATGTTGGTGGTGGCCATCGTGGCTGGCGTGGGCATCGTCGTGGCAGGGGCGTTCGGACAGCTGGGACCCGCGGTGGCAACGCCCCAGCCCGCATTCAGCCCCACGGCCAACCCCGTCGGCGGGGTGCTCGCCGTGCTCGCCATCGCCCCGTTCCTGTTCGTGGGGTTCGACACCATTCCGCAGGCGGCCGAGGAGTACCGCTTCTCTCCTGCGAAGACGACGGGGCTCATCGTGGTCTCGATAGCGTTCGGCGCGTGCATCTACGGAGCGCTCGCCCTGCTGGCCGCCGCGGTGCCCGCATCCGGTTTCGCCGACTGGCCCAGCTACCTGGCCTCTGCAAGCCAGCTCGACGGGTTCGCGGCGCTGCCCACGTTCAACGCGGCCTTCGAGTTGCTGGGACCGGCAGGGCTGGCGGTGCTGGGTGCTGCCGCATGCGGCGCCATCCTGTCGGGCATCGTCGGGTTCTACGTGGCGTCGAGCCGCCTGCTGTTCGCGCTGGCGCGCGACGGTTTGCTGCCCGCCTGGTTCGCGCGCATCCATCCGGTGCATCGCACGCCCTACCTTGCCATCGTGTTCGTCTGCGCCGTCGCGGCCATAGCCCCGTTTTTCGGGCGCACGGTGCTGGGCTGGCTCGTGGACATGTCGTCGCTGGGCGCGGCGGTCGCCTACGGCTACGCCTCGCTGGTGGCATGCATCTGGGCCACGCGGGAAAAGCGCAGGGCCCTGATGGCAAGCGGTGCGCTGGGCGTGCTCTTCTCCGTGGGGTTCGTCGTGCTGTTGCTGGTTCCCCTTCCCGGGTCGAGCGCCTCGCTGGGCGCCGAGTCCTACGTCTGTCTGCTGGTGTGGGCGGTTTTGGGCATCGCTTTTTTCGCACGGGCGAAGCGCAGGAGCGGGGGTGCGGGCCGATGATGCGCGCGTGGTTGAAGAACATGGCACCGCGCTGGCTGGCCGACGCCTGGGATGCGCGCCGCATCGCGCGGTCCTATGCGCGCCTGAGCGCACTTGACGAAAGCGAGTACCCGGATGCCGTGCGCGCGTGGTACCGCTGGAACTCGGGGATGGAGCTGGACCTGGACAACCCGCAGACCTACGACGAGAAGCTGCAGTGGATCAAGCTCTACGGCACCACGCCCGAGACGGGCCGCCTGTCCGACAAGTACCTGGTGCGCCCCTGGGTGGCCGAGAGGGTGGGCGAAGAGGTGCTCGTGCCCTTGCTGGGCGTGTGGGACAACGCCGACGACATCGACTTCGATGCCCTGCCCGACCGGTTCGTGCTGAAGGCCACGCATGGCTGCGGATGGAACATCGTGGTCACCGACAAGGGCGCACTCGACCAGGAGGCCGCCCGTGCGCAATGCGCCACCTGGCTGGGCATGAACTACGCCTTCGCCAACGGCCTGGAGCTGCACTACCGGTGGTGCGAGCCGCGCATCATCGCCGAAGAGTACCTATGCAACGAGGCAGGCGAGGCGCCCGACTACAAGTTCTTCTGCTTCAAGGGGAAGGTCGCCTGCGTCGGGCTGGTGCGCGACAGGTCGTCGAACTCCTCGGAGGCGTGCTTCGACGAGAACTGGAACAAGCTGCCGTGCATCTACTACACGCACGCGCGCATCGAAGAGGATGTCCCCAAACCGGCAGGGTTCGAGCGCGCACGCGAAGTGGCGGAAGCGCTGGCGGCCGGCTTCGAGCACGTGCGCGTCGACCTCTACATCCTCGACGACGGCACCGTGCGCTTCGGCGAGATGACCTTCACCACGCTCAGCGGCCTGGCATCCTGGGACCCGCCTTCCTACAACCGGGAATTCGGCGCGCTGATTGACCTGTCGACCTTCCCGGCATGGCGCGACCTCCACGGCGATCCCGCGGATGCGCCGGGACGCGACCGGGAAGACGGGCAGGGCGCGTCATGACGAACGAGCGGTCGCACGACCCCGGCAACCAGCCCGCCCGTCCCGGAAGCGGACGCGCGCGCAACACGCTGCGCAACGTGGCATGGGGCTTCGCGCTGCGCTTGGTGGCACTGGCGGGCCCCTTCGTCATCCGGATGCTGCTGATCCAGCGCCTGGGCGCGGACTACCTGGGCCTGAGCACCTTCTACACCTCGCTGCTGCAGATGCTCAACATCGCGGAACTGGGCTTTTCGACGGCGGTGTCCTTTGGGATGTACGACCCCATAGCCCGGGGCGACGAGCAGGCCGTGGCCCGCCATGCGAACTACCTGAAGCGCGTCTACCGCATCATCGGGCTGGCGATCCTGGCGGGCGGCCTTGTCCTGATGCCCGCGTTGGGGGTGCTGATCGAGGGGTCGGTGCCCGCCGACGTCGACATCGCGCTCGCCTTCGCCATCTACCTTGCCAACACGGCGGTGGGCTACCTGCTGTTCGCGCACAAGCAGACGCTGCTGGTGGCGCACCAGCGCAAGGACGTGGTCGACCGCGTGATGATGGCGGTTCTGGTGGCCCAGTATGCCGTTCAAGCCGTCCTGCTGGTGGCGATGCCCGACTTCTACGTGTACGCGCTGGTGCTGCCCGCGGCAAGCGTTGTCGCCAACCTGCTCGTTGCCCGGCGCGCCGACGCGCTGGTGCCCCAGTACGCGCGACCGGAGGCGAAGTTGCTTCGCATCCACGACGACGAGCGCGCGGCGCTGCGCAGCCAGGTGGCCGGTTTGGTGCTGCAGAAGGCGTGCATGCTCACGCGCGACCCGTTTGCGGCGGTGGCCGTGTCCGCCTTCGTCGGCCTGGGGGCGGTTGCGCAGTTCGGCAACTACTTCGTCGTCATCGGCGGCGTGCTGGGGTTGCTGGGCGTGCTGGGATCGTCGATGACGGCCAGCGCGGGCAACAGCGTGGCCACCGAAAGCCCCCGCAAGAACTTCGAGGATCTGCGCCTGTTCGTGTTCCTCTACGCGTTCGCCTCCATCGTGTGCGCGGCGGTGATCCTGGCGCTCTACCAGCCGTTCATGGCCTGGTGGGTGGGGCCGGACATGGTGCTTCCCCCTGCCTTCGCAGTGGGCATGGTGGTGTACTTCTACCTGCGCACGATGGGGGACATGCGCACCGTCTACGTCGATGCCACGGGCGTGTGGTGGAAGCTGCGCATGCGCGCACTGGCCGAAACCGTGGCGAACGTCGTGCTGTGCGTGGTGTTCGTGCGCGCGTGGGGGCTGGCGGGTGCCCCCCTTGCCCTGTGCACGAGCCTGTTCCTGTTCAACTTCCTCTACGGCTCCCACCTGGTGTTCAAGCTCTACTTCGGGCTGGACAAGGCCAGGGCGTACTACCTGGACCATGCCTGCTACGCGCTCGTTGCGCTTTCCGTGTGTGCGGCGGCTTGGGCGGTGGCGGGGCTGGTGCCGGCCGACTCGCTGGGCATGCTCGCTGTGCGCGGCCTGGTCGCCGCGCTCGTTTCCGGCGTGCTGTGCGTGCTCGTGTTCTGCAAGACGAAGATCTTCGCGCGCGCGCGCCGCTTCGTCCGTTCGCTGATGGACGCCCATCGCTGATCGCGGCAGCGGCTCTTGCCTGTCGTCGGCCCGACGGGCGCAACGTGACTAAGACACTTTACTTGCCTTGCCCTTCTGATACCATTTTTCTCAGCATACAGGAGGACGTACTGGCATGTACGCGTATGCGGAGGGAATGGAGAAGAGCATGAAGCGTTTTACCGTGCTTATCGCAACACTCGCATTGACCGTGGGGGTCCTGTCCGGCTGTGCGGGGTCCGACACGTCCACGTCGAGCTCGCCGGCGTCCAGCCCGAGCAGCACGTCTAAACCGGCGACGACTGTTGCCAGCAGCGATCCCGTCTCAAGCGATGCCGCATCCAGCGACGCGGTTTCGAGCGATTCCGCATCAAGCGATTCCGCCAGCAGCAACGCGGCTTCGTCCGGCTCCTCGAACCGTTCGGCCGGAGCAGTGCTCAGCGGACCGTCGGGCCTGGCGAAGATGAACGTGGAGATGCGCTACATTTCCGATACGGACGTGCTCGCCATCGTCGACAGCGGCGATGCGGGCAAGGTCATCATCGACCTGCGCAAGCCCGAAGACGCTCAGGCGGGCCATATCAAGGGCGCCATCTTCGCCCCGATGAACAAGGCCGTCGACAACAACAACTACACCGACGCCGTCGCCAACCTGGCCGGTGCGCTCCACGATGCCACGGGCAACGAAGTGGGCGAGGGCAAGGAGCTGATCCTGGTGTGCTACTCGGGCAAGAAGTACGCACAGGCCGCCACCGACATCCTGAACGCCTTGGGTGCCGACATGGACAAGGTCTACACCCTGCAAGGTGGCATGACGGCGTGGAACGAAGCCGGTCATCCCACCGTCACGGACTAGCCTGCGTCCAGGCGAAGGGCCGTACCATGTCCGATATGCGACAAGACCAGCTCGCCTTGTTCAGCGCCCTGTTCGTGCGCACCGACGAGGCAACGTATGCGCAGCTCACCGCACCGGACTCGTGGGCGGCGCTTGCCGCGCGCGACTCTGCGCTCGCGCTTGGCCAGCCGCCGAGCTTCGACGCCTACCGCCATTTCATGAACACGATGCTCACGCCCGGCGTCCCCGGCGCCCTGCCGCCGGTCGAATCGCTCTACAAGGACTGGGGCGGGCACCGCGCGGGCCTGCAGCATGGGCAGGGGTACTACCTGGGCGACGCGGCCCAGCACGTGCGCGCCGTGTGCGAGGGCCTGAAGATCCAGGTTCCCGACGCGTTCCAGGCCATGCCCGACCACCTGGTGCTGCTGCTCGAGCTGTTCGAGTACCTGCGCGTGCATGCGCCGGCACAGGATGCGGCCGACTTTGCCGCGCACCATTTCGACTGGCTGGGAACGTACCGCGATGTCCTGGCCGACCGTGCCGGGCAGCGCGACGACGCCGCGCTCGAGGAAGCGGCGGCGTCCTACGGCCAGGTGCTGGCCTGTATCGAAGAATTCGTGTTCGCAGGCGTGCGGGAAGCGCGCATGCGCGAAGGGCATTCCCTCTCCGAAGAAAGAAGTGCAGAGGAGGTAGTTCTGCAATGAGCAAGACTATGACACGGCGGGGCTTCTTGCGCACCTCCGCCGCGGGCGCGGCGCTTGCGGCGGCGGGTGTGGTCGGTTACGCCGAATGGCAGTCCGGGCGCGCCCATGCCGACGAGGGCTCGGCCGCATCGGGCGACGTCAAGCGGGTGTCCACCCTGTGCAACGGCTGCTCCAACGAGTGCGGGCTGTGGGTCAACGTCAGGGACGGCGTCATCCACACGCTCGAGGGCAACCCCGACAACCCCAACTCGGGCGGGCGCATGTGCGGCCGTGGGCACGGCTTCGCGCAGATGACCTATTCGGCCGACCGCCTGACCCAGCCGATGAAGCGCATGGAAAACGGCGAATTCGAGCCCATCAGCTGGGACGACGCCTACGCCGAGATCTCCGAGAAGCTCATGGGCATCATCGAGAAGAACGGTCCGCAGTCCTTCGCGTTCATCCGCGACCCGCGTCCGAACATCAACTTCTACGCCCCGCGGTTCACCGCCGCATTGGGTTCGGCGAACATCTACACCCATGGCGCGGCGTGCAACCTGTCGTTGCAAAGCGCCTACAAGCATACTGTCGGCGGTGGCTTTTCGGCCGACGTTGAAAACGCCAAGATGATCATGTTTATCGGGCGCAGCTACGCCGATGGCATCACACCCGCTTCGATGAAGAAGCTTGCGGAGTTGTCGGTCAACGGCGATGCCAAGATCGTCATCGTCGATCCGCGCTTTAACAATTCGGGACACCTGGCCGACCAGTGGGTGCCCATTCGTCCCGGCACCGACCTGGCCATGCTTCTGGCGATGTCGCATGTACTAATCGAAGAGGACCTCTACGACAAGAGCTTCGTCAACGACCATGTGCTGGGCTTCTATGCATTCAAGAAAGAGGTCGAGCAGTTCACGCCCGAGTGGGCAAGCGAGATCTGCGGCGTAGGCGCCGACACCATCGCCACGCTTGCGCGCGAGATGGCCCAAGCCGCCCCAGCGGCCGTCATTGAGCCGTCGTGGCGCGCTGCGTTTGGGTGCGCACACCAGAACTCGTTCATGACTGGCCGTGCTGTTGCCGCATTCAATGCGCTTCTGGGCAACTACGGCCAGAAGGGCGGGGCGCTCATCACATCCTCGCCCAGCCTGGGCAAGCTGCCCGCCAGCAAGTTCCCCGAGCCTCCGGCGGCCAAGGGCACGCGCGTGGGCAACAAGGAATACCCGCTGGCCGTGCCGTTCATGGGCACGAACCTGGCTGCGCTGAAAGGCGCGCTCGACGGCCAGATCAAGGCCATGTTCTTCTACCAGAGCAACGCGGCCAAGGGCTACGCGAACCCCAAGGTGTGGGAAGAGGGCCTGGGCAAGTGCGAGCTGGTGGTTGACATCGACGTGCAGATGAGCGAGACGGCGATGCTGGCCGACTACGTGCTGCCCGAATGCAGCTACCTCGAGCGCATGGAGGCGGTCTACACCCTGGGCGGCAAGAAGCACACGGTGTCGCTGCGCGACAAGGCCATCGACGTCATCCATCCCGAAACGCGTCCCGCCGACCAGATTTTCCGCGAGCTTTCGGCGGCGTGCGGCGTGGGCAAGTACTTCGACTTCACGGTCGACGAGCTGGTGGAGGCGCAGCTGGCCACCGTGGGGCTCACCGTCGACGAGCTGCGCGAGAAGGGCATCGTCGAATTGCCCACGTCGGATTTCGA
Source organism: uncultured Coriobacteriaceae bacterium (assembly GCA_902767025.1). Lineage (GTDB taxonomy): Bacteria > Actinomycetota > Coriobacteriia > Coriobacteriales > Eggerthellaceae > CACXMZ01. The sequence continues at coordinate 1,345 of CACXFZ010000280.1, read as the reverse complement.
ATACGGCAAGGTGCCGGAGTTCGCCACGCCGTCGGGCAAGATCGAGTTCTACAGCGTCACCATCGGCCGTGCGGGCCTGAGCCCCGTGATCACCTGGCAGGAGCGCAAGGCGCGCCCCGCCGAGGGCGAGTTCTACTTCGTGGGCGGCAAGCAGTCGGTGCACAGCCACACGATGACCACGGGCATCGAATCGCTGATGAACATCTCGAAGGACTACCACCTCGAGCGGCTGTGGATGAACGCCTCGGATGCCAAGGAACTGGGCATCGCCGAAGGCGACACGGTCGAGATCTCGTCGAGCGAGTACACCGACAAGATCGACGTGCACGTGACCGAGCGCCTGATGCCGGGCGTGGTCTTCTGTCCCACGCACTATGGTGGGTCGTCGCCCTACCTGAAGCAAGGATACGGGTTCGGCATCTGCATTCCCAACTTCCAGCCGTTCGACATGGAACCGGGCACCGGCGCGACCATGAGCCAGGAATTCACCGTCTCGATCAAGAAGGTAGGTGCATAGCGTATGCCGCGTTACGGAATGATGATCGACACGCGGCGCTGCGTGGGCTGCTTTGCCTGTCGCCTGGCGTGTCAGATGAAGAACACCTTGGGACCTGCGGAGGGCTTCGTGCACTTCGAGCACCTGGAAACGGGCACGTACCCCAACGTCGATGCCGAAGTGGTGCCGCTGCAATGCATGCATTGCGAAGATGCTCCGTGCCAGCACGTGTGTCCCACGGGCGCGACGTTTACCAACGAGGACGGCGTGGTGCTGGTGGACGAATCGAAGTGCATCGGCTGCAAGTACTGCATGGTGGCCTGCCCCTACGGCGTGCGCATGATCGAGGAGAAGTCGGGCGTGGTCGAGAAGTGCCGCTTCTGCTGGAGCGACGAGCTGGGCGGCCCGAATTCGCCGTCGTGCGTGTCCACGTGCATTGCCAACGCGCGCGTCTTCGGCGACTTGGACGATCCGGAGTCGGAGGTGTCCAAGGCCATTGCGGCCAATGACGCCAAGCCCATTGCGGGCGATCTGACCAAAGCAAGCATTTACTACGTGAGGTGATGGGCATGGTTTGGGGACCTATGATCGCAATCTACCTGTTCCTGGCTGGCGCTGCCGCGGGAGCGTATCTGACGGTGTCGCTGATCAGCTTCAAGTACCCGTCTGCCCAGACGATGCGCAAATGGGGCCGCATCATCGTGCCGGTGCTTCTGGGCGTCGGCCTGCTGATGCTGATGCTTGACGCCGAAGCCGGCCTGAAGAACCCGTTGCGCTTCTTCGGGCTGGTCAACAACCCGGCTTCGGTGATGACCATCGGCGTCTACATCATCTGCGCGTTCATGCCGG
>CACXFZ010000279.1 GCA_902767025.1 uncultured Coriobacteriaceae bacterium | reverse complement strand
AAGGAGGCCATGCGCAAGGCCGAGCCTGTGCTGCTCGAGCCTATGATGGCCGTCGAGGTCGAGACTCCCGAGGAGTACATGGGCTTTGTCATGGGCGACATTCCCAGCCGTCGTGGCATGATTCAGGGTCAGGAAAAGCGTGGCAACGCCTCCGTCATCAGCGCGAAGGTTCCGCTGAACAACATGTTCGGCTACGCCACCGACCTGCGTAGCGGCACTCAGGGCCGTGCCGTCTACACCATGCAATTCAAGTCCTACGAGCCTGTTCCCAAGAACATCGTAGAAGAGGTCGTTCTGAAAGCCGGCGGAAGCGTCGCTTAAAGGGTATGACGGCGCGTCCGTCGCAACGTACACGGAGGTACAAGGTGTCTAGTCAGAAGATCAGGATCCGTCTCAAGGGGTACGACCACGAGATCGTGGACCAGTCCACGAAGCTCATCGTGGACACCGCCCAGAAGACGGGTGCAAAGGTATCCGGTCCCATTCCGCTGCCCACCGAGCGCAATCTGTACTGCGTCATCCGCTCGCCGCATGTCAACAAGGATAGCCGCGAGCAGTTCGAGATGCGCACGCACAAGCGTCTGATCGACATCCTCGAGCCGACCCCCAACACGGTCGACTCCCTGATGCGCCTCGACCTTCCTGCCGGCGTGGACATCGAGATCAAGCTGTAGGGGAGGTACGAGCATGATTAACACGATCTACGGCACCAAGCTGGGTATGACTCAGCTGTTTGCCGAAGACGACAAGGTGATTCCCGTCACGGTCATCCAGGCCGCGCCGAACACCATCTGCCAGGTGAAGACCGTCGAGACCGATGGCTACAACGCCGTGCAGCTGGGCTTCGGCGAGATCAGCGAGAAGCACCTGAACAAGCCCATGGCTGGGCATTTCAAGAAGCAGGGCGTCGAGCCGGTTCGTCATCTGCGCGAGGTCCGCGTGGACGACGCCAGCGAGTACGCCGTGGGCGACGAGGTGACGGTTGCCAACTTCGCCGAAGCTGCCAAGGTCGACGTGACCGGCACTTCCAAGGGCAAGGGCTTTGCCGGCGTCATGAAGCGCTATCACTTCGGCGGCGGCCCGGGCGGCCACGGTGCGCACTTCCATCGCGCTCCCGGTTCGGTCGGCATGTGCGCAACCCCGTCGCGCGTGCTCAAGGGCCTGCGCCTTCCCGGCCACATGGGCGTGGACACGGTCACCATCAAGAACCTTGATGTCGTGCGCGTCGACGAGGACATGAACCTTATTCTGGTGAAGGGCGCGGTGCCGGGCGGCAAGAACGCCACGGTGCGCATCCGCCTGGCGAAGTAGCAGGAGGAGTTAGAGACATGGCAACTATCGAAGTAAAGAGCACCAGCGGCAAGAAAGTCGCCGATGCCGAGCTCTCCGCCGACGTGTTCGGCATCGAGCCCAACGTGCATGCAATGCACGAGGTGGTCCGTGCCCAGCGCGCTTCCTGGCGCCAGGGTACGCACAACACGCTCACGCGCGGCCAGGTTCGCGGCGGCGGCAAGAAGCCGTGGCGCCAGAAGGGCACCGGCCGTGCACGTCAGGGCACCATCCGTGCCCCGCACTGGACCGGCGGTGGCGTGGTCTTCGGCCCGCATCCCCGTTCCTACGCCTTCAAGGTTCCCTCGAAGGTCGTCAAGCTGGCCATGCGCTCGGCTCTGTCGGGCAAGGCCGCCGATGGCGAGCTGGTGGTAGTGGACTCCTTCGGGTTCGAAAAGCCGTCCACCAAGCAGGCTGCGGCATGCCTGGACGCCCTGGGCGTGAAGGGCCGCACCACCATCGTGGTTGCGGACGACGACGTGAACAGCTACCTGAGCTTCCGCAACATCCCCCAGGTGGAATGCATCCCCGTTGCCGAGAGCAACACCTACGATTTCGTGAACAACAAGGCGCTCGTGTTCACCTCCGCTGCACTTGAGCGCATCCAGGAGGTGCTTGGCTAATGAAGGATCCACGTAGCATCATCATCCGCCCGATCATCTCGGAGCACAGCTTCGACATGATGGGCGACAACACCTACACCTTCGAAGTGGCAAAGGATGCCAACAAGATCGAGATCGCCCAGGCGGTCGAGGAGCTCTTCGACGTGACGGTCGTCAAGGTGAACACCGCCAACGTCAAGGCGAAGCCGAAGCGCGTGCGCTGGGTCACCGGCAAGACGCGTACCTGGAAGAAGGCTATGGTCACCATCGCCGAAGGCGAGAGCATCGAGATCTTCGCCAGCTAAGGCATCATCCTCAAAGGACTTCTGTT
>CACXFZ010000278.1 GCA_902767025.1 uncultured Coriobacteriaceae bacterium | reverse complement strand
GCTCGATGCGCTGGCCACGCCGGTCGAGGAGCAGACGGTCTTCAAGGTAAAGATCTAAGGATCGAAACCGTCAGGTAGGATTGCATACGCTATCCTCACGGGGTGCAGGTGGTCTCGGCTGCTTGCACCCCTTCTGATTAAGAAAGGCGGTCGCATGGCAACGCTGCGTGCATGGACCAGGCAAGTATCCCAAGTATGGGACGAGATCCAGGAGACCGGTCGCTATCTGGTGCTCGAGGAATACGTGCGTGCGAAAAACCTCGAGATCTCGGACTACTACATCGAACTGTACCGGTGGTTCACCGAACAGGCGCGCTCGCGCGTGGACATGCCCGCCGAAGCGCGCTTTCCCGTCTGGCTTGCGCTCACCGAGGCACAGAAGCTCGGCCCGGCGCCGGGTACGGTGCAGTTCATGCTCGAGATCCCCGAAGAGCACGTGCTCGTGGTCGACTACGACAAGTGGGGCTATCGCGTGAATCATTGGTACATCCCCACCGATGCCGCCGACGAAGCCGCTTTCAACAACGAGCTCGAACGATTCGGCATCGGCAACGAGGCCCTGCTGATCACCGGCGAGCAGGGCAATTTCTACCCGGCGCTGAAGCGCAAGATCCAGTCCAGCTGGCAGCGCGTGTTCGAAGCGCCCAACCCCAACATGGACATGAACGTGGGAACCGTCTGGGAGATCCGGCGCGAATGGGTGAAGGACATCGAGTTCTATGACGACTAGCAACGAAGAAACTTGCACGCTCTACACCGCCCAGGCCCCGGTGGTGCTCGACGCCATCGAGCGCGAAGGCCTTTCGTTCGTGAAGAGGGAATACATCCAGAACAAGTACGGCGACCAGTCCTGGGTGTTCCAGCAGGCCTACAGCTTCTTTGCCCAGCACGCGCCTGCCTACGGCGACAAGCCTGCATACGCCGAATCGGGGATCTGGTGCTACTGCGACAGGCGGTGGGCAAGCTCGGGGGCCGGAGGCTGCCTGCTCGAGCTCGAGGTTCCTGCGGACCAGGCCGTCCTGTTCGACCTGCGCGTGTGGAACAAGATGCTCAACCTGCAGTACGTGGGCGCAGACGAAGCCGACGAAGAGGCGTTCGAGCAAACCCTGGCCAGCAGGGGAGTGCGCAACCACACCGAAATCTTCTCCACGCCGTTTCATCCCGTGCTCAAGCAGCAGGTGCTCGCCAGCTGGCAGCGCCTGTTCGACTCGGCGCAGGACTGCCCGCCCGAATACCTGGAAGCGGGTCTGTGGGAGATCCGCAAGGAATGGCTGGTGGGCGCGCAAACCCTGTAGCGCACGGCGGCATCCACCCCCTGCATGCATCCGAAGCGAGGCCCTGAGGTCCTCGAACGTGCAAGAAGTGTCCTTTAGCAGAAATTTATTGCATGCGCACTAAACATTGGCTATAGTGCGAAATATACTAATCGGGTTGGTAAAAGTAATCATGATTAGTAATTGAGATTGCAGGGAGGCCAGCGTGCGTGCAAGCGATTCTACATACGCTTTCCGTGTGACATGCGGTCACTGCATCTTTTCACACTCGACCTCGCTTTGATTGGTCCCGAACGGGCGCGTGACGCTCGCTGAACTCCCCCCGATGGGTGGCCGGTAAGCATGATCGTGGTCTCGAACAACCCCTTGATGAAGGACGAGGAGAACGTCCTGTTCGTTGAAGGCACCTTCCGCGACGTGCTCGTGAAGGTGCGCGACATGGTCTACGAGGGCCACGGCCTGGTGACGCACCCGCTGTTCGCCAGCCTGGGGATGATGTGGTCTCCCTTCCGCACCGTGGTTCTGAGCGACAAGGGCGACAAGGCAAGCGATTTCGAGCTGGAAACCGTGGACGTGGCGCTTCGCTCCTACGAGCAGGTCACCGAAGGCCGCGTACAGTTCCCCGAACACGACGAGGATTACGCCTGGATGGACAGGAGCCTGTACCTGTCCGCGATGGAAGACCAAGGATTGGTATGCAGCTAGGGCTGCGCGAATTGGTACTAAGTACTGCACTGTAGGTACTGGGTATAAAAGTAGGTTGTAAGTATCGGAAAAGGATGGAGGTGCTCGAGATTGAAGTTAGAGCAAGGATTGATCTACATCAAAGACGTCGTGGCAGGTGATGTCAACGAGGTCAAAGACGGTGTGCTCACCGTCGACGTGGAGGGTCTGAAGGCCCATCTGCTCGAAGACGAAAAAGTGAAGGCCGTCGAGGTCGATTTCGCCAAGCCGGGCGACCACACGCGTATCGTGCCGGTCAAGGACGTCATCGAGCCGCGCTTCAACTTCGACCGCGTGAACGGCTTCCCCGGTGTCACGGCGAAGTACGCACAGTGCGGCGAGGGCAGGGTCAACGTGCTGCGTGGCGCTGCGGTCATCACCGTGGGCGACGTGGTCGGCTTCCAGGAGGGCGTCATCGACATGTGGGGCGAGGGTGCCCTGTGGACGCCGTTCAGCAAGACCTGCAACGTCGTGGTCGACATCACGCCGATCGACGGTGTAGATCCTCATGAGCACGAGAAGATCGTGCGTCTGGCTGGCCTGCGTGCCGGCACCTACGTGGGCCTGGCAGCCGAGAACGCCAAGGTCGACGAGACCAAGGTGTGGGAGATCGGCCCCATGAAGGAAGAGACCGCCAAGTATCCCGACCTGCCCAAGGTCGCCTACGTGCAGATGACCATTTCCCAGGGCCTGCTGCATGACGTGTACATGTACGGTGTCGACGTGAAGGAAATCATCCCCACGTGGTTCCATCCCAACGAGGAGCTGGACAGCGGCATCATCAGCGGCAACTGCGTGGCTGCGTGCGACAAGATCTCCACGTACCAGCACCAGACCAACCCGCTGACCGAGGACCTGTACGAGCAGCATGGCAAGACCATCAACTACATCGGCAACATCCTCTCGCCCGAGCTGACCACGCTGGACGGCAAGTTCCGCAACTGCGACTACACCGCCAAGCTGTGCGAGCAGCTGGGTGCCGACGGCGTCATCGTCTCCGAGGAAGGCTACGGCAACCCCGACTCCGACCTCGTGATGATCTGCAAGCGCCTGGAGAACCGCGGC
>CACXFZ010000277.1 GCA_902767025.1 uncultured Coriobacteriaceae bacterium | reverse complement strand
CCGTTTTGGAGGACGTGGCGGCGTCGTTTTCCCAAACGGAGGAGATCGTCAACAACGGAACCGTCATGGGCATGTCGGCATCCGATGTGCAAAAGGTGCTCAACCTGAAGCACGCCTGGGAGTTCGTCCTGGACAAAGACGTGCTGCTCAGCCCCAGCAACCTGCATGTGCTGTGCCATATCGCCAGACTGGTAAACGAAGGTTTCTTCGAAAACGGCGGGCGCATCCGTGGCGTGCCCGTGACCATCGGGGGAACGAGTTATGTGCCGCCGCTGCCGCAGGAGGCCATCGTGGCAGAGCAACTGGAGCTGATACACGCTTCGGAAGATGCGCCGATAGACAAGGCCATCGATCTTGCTCTGTACTGCATGAAGACGCAGGTGTTCCTAGACGGCAACAAGCGCGCCGCGATCGTCTACGCCAACCATTACCTGGTTTCCCAGGGCGAAGGGCTGCTCGTCGTTCCCCAGGGACTGGTTCCCGAATTCAAGGATTTGCTCGTTTCGTACTACGAGGGACGCAACGCAAAGCGCATACGCTCGTTCATGAAGAATCACTGCTGGCGAAAGTTCGATTGTTGAGCAGGACCCTGTTCAAATCAAAGGTCTAGCCGCCGGCGGAGATGAAGCGCAGGGTGAACAGGCGCATGAAAGCGTCGACGGCCTCTTCGGTGCCCGTGATGACGAGCCGGGTGCGCTCGAGGGCGAAGGGACGGGAGAAGTCCCTGCCCATTGGTGCGACTTCGATGGTACAGGTTTGCCCATCGGATTCGTAGACGTAGGCGCCGCCGGCATCCTGGGAAAGCGCAAGCTCGTCTTCCAGCCAGGGAAGGATGCGCGCAGGCGCGATGCCGCAGTCAAGGTCGAGTGATTTCCGATCCGGCGCCACGGCCTAGCGCAGCTCCACTTCGTCGAACGACCCGTCCAGCAAGTCGATCATGAGCAGGCGGTTGCGGATCTGCCCCGGACGGTCGAGCAGCACCTTCACCGCCTCGGCAGCCTGCACCGCCGACACCACGTAGGCCGTGAAGGGGAGGTTGCCCAAGTGCACATGCTGGCTTTCGCCTTCGGTGTCCCCGTAGATGTTCACGAAGGACACGTCGCCTGGGTGCACGGTGCACACCTGGCCGAACCAGCCGGCTATGGCGCCGTAGACTATCGGCACGCCCAACTCCTGGCACGCATGGGCTGCCCAAAACCGCGCTTCCAGGTTGTCCAGGCAGTCGACGACGCAGTCCACCCCGTCCAACAGCCCGCGCGCGTTGCCTTCCTCGAGCAGGGCCACCACGGGCTCCGCTTCAACTGTGCTGTTGACGGCCGCCACGCGCTCGGCTGCCACCTGCGCCTTTTCGCGCCCCAGGGCATCCTCGGTGCACAGCAGCTGGCGGTTGAGGTTGCTCTCCTCGAAGACGTCGCCGTCGATCACGCGCAGGTATCCCACGCCGATGCGGGCCAGGGCCTCGACGACCAAACCGCCCAAGCCGCCGCAGCCCACCACCGCCACGCGCTTGGCGGCAAGCGAGGCGCTCTCCTGTGCGGAAAGCGCCTCGACGTTGCGGATGTATCGGTTTGGAACCTCCATGGGAGTTCCCATTATACATTCCTGTAGGTGCTCATCATCTCGTCGGCGAGCTTCCTCTTGCGGCACTCGTCGCAGACGACCGGCTCCCCTTCGCCATCGTGGGCGGCCAGTGCAACCGCGTCGCGCGTGCCCATGACAGCGCCGCACTCCTGGCAGCGAACCAGCTCGAAGGTGCGGTTCCAGATAGTGCGCGTGGTGTCGGTTTCGCTGTACTCGATTGCACCCGTGGGGCACACGTTCGCGCAGCTGACGCAGCCCACGCACGCGGCCGACTCCTTGCCGTAGGGCGTGTCGACCATTTTGTCGGTGCCGCGGTTCACAGTGCTGATGGCGCCGGTGCCCAGGCTGTTGCACGCCTGCACGCACAGTCCGCACAGGATGCACTTCTCGCCTTCGAGCGTGACCAGGCGGTCGGTTTCCTCGGCGCCGATGCGTCCGACCATGGGTTTGAACGTGTCGGAAGCGGGCGCGCGATGGGCCAGCAGCGCCATGATCACCGAACGCTCTTCCATGATGCGCTCGGAACGCGTGCTCACCGTGCATTCGGACTCGACCGGGTACACGCACGAGGT
>CACXFZ010000276.1 GCA_902767025.1 uncultured Coriobacteriaceae bacterium | reverse complement strand
CCGCAGATCGAGGTCACGTTCGACATCGACGCCAACGGCATCGTGAACGTGTCGGCCAAGGACCTGGGCACCGGCCAGCAGCAGCAGATCACCATCAGCGGCTCCACGGCACTCAACGACGACGAAGTCGACCGCATGGTCAAGGACGCCGAAGCGCACGCCGAAGAAGACGCGCGCCGTCGCGAGGAAGTGGAAACCCGCAACAACTGCGACAGCCTGGTCAACGCCACCGAGCAGACGCTCGCCGAGCTGGGCGACAAGGTGCCCGCCGACAGCAAGACCGCTGCCGAAGAGGCCATCCAGGAAGCGAAGGACGCCCTGGCCGGCACCGACATCGAAGCGGTGAAGGCGGCAACCGAGAAGCTGCAGCAGGCAGGCTACAAGCTGGCCGAGGTCGTGTACAGCCAGCAGCAGGCCGACCCGAACGCCGGCGCCGCCCCCGACTCGGCTGCCACCGATGCGGGCGACGGCCCCATCGAGGCCGACTACGAGGTAGTGGACGACGACAACACGAACGCGCAATAACGGCATAAGCCAGCGCCAAGGTTTCGCGAATCGCCCCACTTCGCCTGCCCGCCCGCCTTCGCAACCCGGAGTGCACGGCAGGCGGCGGGGTGGGGCAGATTTGAACAGGGGTCAGGCCCCTGTTCAAAAAGGAAGCGAAAGCCCGGCGCGTGATGGGAGTTGGACATGGTCAAGATCGAAGATGGCAACCAGGCCCAGGGCGACGAGGTCGTCGAGCAGGCCGAAGCCATAGTGGAAGAAGCGGCCGAGGCAATCGAGGCCGAAGCCGAGGCAGCCGATGCCGAAGCAGCAACCGACGCCGACGCGGCAACCGCCGACGGCGAAGCGGCCGGGCTCAGCCTGGAAGAGCTGCTGGAAGCGGCCCGGGCCAAGGAGCAGGAGTGGCAGGACAAGTTCATGAGGCTGCACGCCGAATGGGACACCTACCGCCGCCGCACGAACGAGCAGCGCGCCGAGGAAAAGGAGCGCGCCACCGAAGGCCTGGTGGAAAGCCTGCTGCCGGTGATCGACGACTTCGAGCGCAGCATCGGCTACGCGCAGGAAAACGGCGAGGCCGGGCTGCTGGAAGGCGTGATGCAGGTCCACACGAAGCTCGTGGAGGTGCTCACGAAGTCCGGCGTGCAGGTGATCGACCCGCAGGGCCAGGCGTTCGACGCCCTCGAGGCGCAGGCTGTGGCCAAGGTGGAAAACACCGAGGTCCCCGACGAAACGGTGGCCGAGGTGTACCAGAAAGGCTATCGCATGGGCAAGAAGGTCATCCGCCCCGCGATGGTGACGGTAACAACAGGCGGTCCCGCCCGCGAAGCATCCGGCGAGGACTAGTTAGAAGAAAGGAAGGTGGAACGTGATGGCTGTGGGCACAACCCCCGACTACTACAAGACGCTGGGCGTTCCGCGTTCTGCAACGGAAGAAGAAATCAAGAAGGCGTACCGCAAGCTGGCGCGCAAGAACCACCCCGACGCGGGCGGCGACGAAGAGAAGTTCAAGGAAATCAACGAGGCCTACGAGGTCCTAAGCGACCAGAAGAAGCGCAAGCTCTACGACGAATACGGCACGGCCAACGAAAACCAGATCCCCTTCAACTGGGGTGGCGGTGGCGGCGGCCAGGCCTACACCGTCAACATGGACGGCTTCGGCAGCTGGGCCGACATCCTGGAAAGCATCCGCCGCGGCGAAGGCGCATTCGGCACCGATTGGGACTTCGGCGGCTTCGGCGGGTTCAACCAGCGCGGCCCCGTGCCCCGCAAAGGGCGCGACACGAACGTCACGATGCAGGTGTCGTTCGACGAGGCCTTCAACGGGTGCGAAAAGCGCGTGAGCGTGCGCACTCCCGGCAAGAAGGACGCCGAAACCCTGGACGTGAAGGTGCCGGCAGGCGCCGTCGACGGCGGCCGCATCCGCATCAAGGGGCACGGCGAGCCGGGCGAAGCGGGCGGGGCCAACGGTGATTTGCTCATCACCACGAAGATCCAGCCGCACGCCCTGTACACGCGCGAAGGCGCCGACGTGCTCATGGACATGCCGGTGAGCATCGACGAGGCGGCCCTGGGCGCCACCGTGGAAGTGCCCACGCCCGACGGCAAGAAGGCGCGCGTGAAGGTTCCCGCCGGCAGCCAGGACGGCACGAAGCTGATGCTGCGCGGCAAGGGCGCCCCGAAGGTCAAGGGCGAAGGCAAGGGCGATCTGCACCTGACGGTGCGCGTGAAGGTCCCCGCCGAGCTCACCGACGAACAGCGCGCGGCACTCGAGGCGTACGCTGCGGCAACCACGACGCAGGTGCGCACCTGGTAGGCGCGAGACAGGCAAAGCACGAACGGGAAGGACTGGTATGGTAGACGATCGCAACAGACCTCTGTACATGATCGGCGTGGCTGCCGAGCTCGCCGGGGTCCATCCCCAAACGCTGCGCATCTACGAGCAGAAGGGGCTGGTTTCCCCCCAGCGCACCAGCGGCAACACGCGCATGTACTCGCAGGCCGACATCGAGCGGCTTGCCCTGATCAACGAACTCACCAGCGAAGGCATCAACCTGGCGGGCGTCATCCGCATCCTGGACCTGCAGGGCCGCCTGGAAGAGCGCGACGGCGAACTGGACGACCTGCACAAGCGTGTGCGTCGCCTGGCCGACCGCGTGCACGAGCTGGAAACGCGCGCCCAGGTAACCGCCCTGGTAACGCGCGGCACCACGGCCATCCGCCGTCTGCCGTGATCGGGCGAGCGCGCACGAAGGCAGCAGAAACAGCAGCAGCAACAGTAAGAGTATCGGAATCCAACCTGAACGCCCTTCTTCAGAAAGCGGCGGAAAGGACCAACCATGAACATGGGTAACTTGAACAAGCTTGCCATCACGGCGCAGGAGGCGCTGCAGCAGACGCTTGCCATCGCCGGCGACGCGCAGGCTTCGCAGGCCGAGCCCATCCACATGCTCAAGGCCTTGCTCGAATCGAACGAAAACAACCTGTCGGCCATCATCAAGCGCATCGGCGCCGACCCCGCCCAGCTGGCCGCCAACGTCAACGACGAAATCGCCAAGGCGCCCAAGGTGTCGGGCGGCAGCGGCGGCATGATGATGAGCGGCATGCCCAGCATGGCCCTGATGAACCTGCTGGACAACGCGGTCAAGATCGCGGAAAGCCTGGGCGACAGCTACGCCACCAGCGAGCACCTGCTCATCGCGCTCACCGAAGACAAGGGCGCGGCGGGCAAGACGCTTTCGCTGGCCGGCGTCACGCGCAAGAACATCGAAGAGGCCTACAACGAACTGCGCGGCGACACCCGCGTCACCGAAGCCGACGCGAAAACGCAATTCGAGTCGCTGGAGCAGTACGGCCAGAACCTCACCCAAATGGCGCGCGAAGGCAAGCTCGACCCGGTCATCGGCCGCTCCGAGGAAATCCGCCGAACCATCCAGGTGCTCAGCCGCCGCACGAAGAACAACCCCGTGCTCATCGGCGAGCCGGGCACCGGCAAGACGGCCATCGTCGAAGGCCTGG
>CACXFZ010000275.1 GCA_902767025.1 uncultured Coriobacteriaceae bacterium | reverse complement strand
GACGGCGTGAGCGAGGCCATGGTCGTGGCCGACGGCAAGCCGTTCACGACGGCGCTCATGTGGCTCGAGGCTGGCGACGTGGACACGGCTGACTTCGATTGCGCCGCGCTCGACGGCGCCGTGCGCGAGGTGAACGCCCAGCTTTCCCATCCCGAGCAGGTGAAGCGCTGGATCGTGGCCGCAAGGCCGCTTTCAGTGGCACAAGGCGAACTCACGCCGAACCTGAAGGTAAGGCGCAACGTCGTGGCGCAGACGCACGCCGCACTGGTCGACCTGCTCTACGACGGATGGGACGACGCGGGGGCCTGCGAAATCGACGGCGTCGTCCACAGGGGAGAAGCATCATGATCCTCGGCGCTTTCGACACGTTGCTCGACCGCACGCCTCCAGCCTGGTTGCGCAAAGTCGAGGCCGCGCTGCTCCTGGGCGTTTTCGCCAAGGCGTTCGACGTCGAGCCGCCGGCCGTGGAGGACGTGCCTGCCGACCAGGCGCTCGAGGTGTTCCGCGAATTCACCGCCGCCTGCATGGAGGCTGCGCTTGTCGACGAGGAAACGGCCAAGGCCTACCGGGCGCGTCTGGGTACCGAAGCGCGCGAGCTTGGGCGCAGGGTCCGCCTTGCGGTGCCCGTGCATCCTTGCGACTCGTTTCGCCTCGTGAGGTTCTTCTACCGGGGCATCGGCATCGAGCTTGCAGGCGAGGTGCCCGGGGCCATGCGATTCGGGCCGTGCTCGTTCGCGCAGCGCTACACGCCCGCGGACTGCTGGTTCATGTCCGCGTTCGACGAAGGATTCATGTGCGGGGTCATGGGCGTCGAAGGCGAGCTTTGCTTCGACTGCCGTTTGACCGAGGGCGCGGCCTGCTGCCGTGCGCGGCTGGAATAGGAGTGGATGATGGCGAAGGCGATCGTGGTGGGAAGCGGTGCCGGCGGATGCATGGCGGCCAGGGAGCTGGCAGCATGCGGTCTGGACGTTGCCGTGTTCGAAGCGGGGTGTGCGTTTCGGTCCTTCGCATGGGACATGGACAGGTTCGAGCCCCTGCGCCAGGCCGGGTTGTTCTTCGACGAGCGCATGATCTCGCTGCTGTTTCCCCAGATGCGCGTCGTCAAGGCGCAGGATGGGCTTGTGCACGTGGCGGGGCGCGCGGTCGGCGGCTCGACGGCGCTTGCAACCGGAAACGCAGTGCGTTACGACCGCTACCTGGCCGAGCTGGGCATCGACCTCGACGCCGAATTCGCCGAGCTCGAGCGCATGGTGCCGCAGACGACCGCGCATCGCGCCGGCTGGTCCGCCTTGACGGAGCGCCTGTTCCGCGCGTTCGAGGACCTGGGACTCGACCCGCAAGTGACGCCCAAGTTCATGGAGGACGCCGCGCGATGCACGCGCTGCGGCATGTGCGTGCTCGGCTGCAAGTACGGGGCGAAGTGGACCGCCGACAACCTGATCGCCGATGTGGAAGGAGTGCGCCTCGTCGAGGGCGCGACCGTCAGGGAAGTCGTGGTCGAGGACGGGCGCGCGACTGGCGTTGTCGTCCGGACGGGCGGTAAGACCGAGCTTGTCGCCGCCGACGTCGTCGTGCTTGCCGCGGGAGGCTTGGGCACGCCGGTGATCCTCGAGGCGTCGGGCATCCCGGCGAGCCCCACGCTGTTCGTCGACCCCGTCCTGTGCGTCGCGACGCGCTGGGAGGGCGCAGGGCTCGAGCGGCAGCTTCCCATGCCGTTCGTGTCGGAGCAGTCCGACTACATCCTCTCGCCCTACTTCGACTGGCTGAGCTTCTACTTCAACAAAGACTGGCGCATGCCCCATGGCGACATCGTGAGCCTCATGATCAAGATGGCCGACGCGTCGATCGGGTCCTACGACGGGCACCGGCTGGACAAGCCGCTCGTCGACTCCGACTGGGAGGTCATCGCCCGCGCCGTCGACCAATGCCATGACATCTTCGAGGAGGTGGGCGTGCCGCGCGAGAAGACGTTCTTCGGCACGTTGAACGCCGGCCATCCCGGCGGGTGCTTCCCCTTGACCGAAGCCGAGGCGGAAACGCTGCATCATGACGTGCTGCCCGACAACCTCTTCATCGCCGACGCGAGCCTGTTCCCGCGCTCGATGGGCAATCCTCCCATCCTTACCATCATGGCGCTTGCGATGAAGGTTGCGCGGAAGTGCTGCGAAAGGCTTGGGCGATAAGGTGGACCGTATCGTCGCTGCGATCGTTCGCCTGATGTGCGCACTTGCGGGCTGCGCCGAGGTTATACCTGGCATGGCTTTCGACAGGTGGCGCCCCGGACAGGCCGTCAAGATCCTGCTCGTGGGCTACAACGGCGCGCGCAACACGGGTTCCGACGTGCGCGTGGCCGCCCTCGCCCGCCAGATCGTCGAGGCTTTCGGCCCCGATGAAGTGGAGTTGTCGGTCATGACCCTTGATGCGCAGAGCACGTCCGTGTACTTCGAGGGCATCGCCCGGCAGGTTCCCTTCGACACCCTGTTCTTCGGGAAGCTCCTGCGCGCCTGCTCGGAGAACCATGCGATCGTGCTGTGCGAGGGCTCCACGTTGAAGAGCAAGTTCGCGGACGCGCTGACGCTGTACAACTGCCAGGCTGCGGGAACCGCCAAGGCGCAAGGAAAGCCCTGCATCGCCATGGGCTCGGAGATCGGCGAGATGGAGCCCTACCTCGAGGATGTGGCGCGCGACCTGTGCTCGGATGTCTACTTCGTCACGCGCAGCGAGCAATCGGACGTCGAGCGGAGGCGGTTGGGCCTGAAGGGGCTTCTCGGCACCGACACGGCCTGGTCGTTCGACAGCTCGCCCGGGCGCAAGCAGGCGATGGCCTTCCTGCAGGATGCGGGCATGGGCGAAGGCCAGCCGTTGCTTGGCATCGCACCGGTGAACCCGTTCTGCTGGCCCGTCAAACCCTCGCTTGCGAAGCTCGTTCGCGCGCTCGTTTCGGGCGATCGGTCGCTGCAGTTCCAAAGCTGGTACTTCTTCAGCTGGTCGGAGATTCGCCAGAAGCGTTTCCATGCCTATCTGGACGAGTTGGCGCAGGCGGCGCTCACTTTCTGCGCCGAGCGGGGATACCGCCCCGTGATATTCGGCATGGAGCAGCTCGACGCGCAGGCCTGCCAGCTGCTCTGCGAGCGCATGGGAGGGCATGTGCCCATCGTGACCTCGCGAGAGGCCAACGGGTTCGTCATCGCCGAGCTGCTGCGTTCGCTTTCGCTGCTCATGACGTCGCGCTACCACGCGCAAGTGCTCGCTTCCGCCGCCTTCGTGCCAGCAATCGCCGTGTCGATGGACGAGCGTCTGGACAACCTCGCGTCGGAACTGGGCCTGGGAGGCGAGCTCCTGTTGCATGTCGACGACCCCGACCTGGCGCCTCGGCTGCTGCTCGCCCTCGACCATGCACACGACAACCGCCGGTCGATATCCGCCGCGCTCTCCAAAACCGTAGCGTCCGCCGCATCCGCCCAGCGCGACATGGGCACATGGTTCGCCAATT
>CACXFZ010000274.1 GCA_902767025.1 uncultured Coriobacteriaceae bacterium | reverse complement strand
GGGTAAGTGCGGGCATGGCACGACCTCCTGGAATTCAAATGGGTTTCGATGCCATGGTAGCGCATGAGAAGCTCTCGGAGGAACACAGGGGACAGTTCTGTGTGCTGAAGCCCCAGCCAGGCACAAGGAGCAGATCCTGTAGGCACGAGCACACAGAACTGTCCCCTGTGTTCCCCTGTGCTCCCTCAGGCAAAATGGCTCATTCACCCTGCGTGTTCGAGTCGTGTATGATGCGCACCGCTTCTTCGTCGATCACGGCAGGATCGGCAGACGGCTTTGCCAGGCAGTAGCCCTGGACGTAGTCGACGTCCAGATCGATGAGCGCCTTCAGCTCGTCATGCGTTTCAACGCCTTCCGCTATGATGCGCATGTTGTTGGTGCGCGCGTATTCGACGGCATGGGAAACGAGTATCTGCTTGTTCGTGGACAACTGGATGTTGCGAATGACGGACATGTCGATCTTGATGAAGCGCGGGTGCAGGCGCAGCAGGATGTTCTCGGAATGGTAGCCGCTGCCGTAATCGTCGAGCGCGAACATTCCCGAAAAGCCCGGTATGGCGCGCTTCACGACCATGGCCTCGTCGCTGAGGTTATGCAGTTCCGTGATCTCGACAACCAGACCCTTCATGATGTCTGGATGCTCGGTCGAAATCTGTTCGAGCTCCTGCGCCGGAAGCGTCAGGTTTCCAAACGAGTTGATGAACAAGTGGGGTTCGACAGCATCCCCCAGCCCCTGCCTGAACGATTCGTAGCACTCGAGGGCGCGCACCCACGTGAGCCGCTCGACTTCGCGTTGCTGCTCTTCTTTTTCGGCAAGTTGGAGGATGTCGGCAGGCGATTCGATGGGCCCGTGCTGCACGCGCAAAAGCGCCTCGTAGGCGAACACCGCCCCCGTCTTCGCGTCCACGATGGGCTGGAAGTGGTAGCTCGCCAGGCCGTAGTCGTCCATGATCTCGGCAAACGCCGCCTTGGAGCGCTGAATCGACATCGCTTCCTGGTACGTGTCGAAGTCGAAATAGGCGATGTCGTTCTTGCCCGACTTCTTCACCTGGTACATCGTGAAGTCGGCGAGGTCCATAAGCCCTACGAACTCCGTGCCGTCTTTCAGATACAGCGCGACGCCGCCCGATGCCGAAAGGTTCACCGTTGTGCCATCGGGCAGGTCGAGCGTGCTTTGCTGGAACGTGTCCCACATCGCGGAGATGTCTTTCTCCATCTGCTCCTGCGTGTCGTAGCCGTAGAACAGCATGAAGAACTCGTCGCCCGACACGCGCGCAAGGATGGCGTTCTCGGGCAGGCCCTGCGAGAAGGCGATGCCCGCCTGGCGGATGTAGACGTCGCCGTAGCTGTGCCCATAGGTGTCGTTGTAGTGCTTGAGGTTGTCCAGGTCGGCCATGACCATGGCTGCATGCTTGATCTTGTCGGGGTCGTCGAAAACCTCGCTGCACATGCGCACGAAGGCACCGCGGTTGACAAGCCCCGTCAGCGAGTCGTGGTCGCGCTCTATCTCAAGCCGCTCTTGCACCAGTCTGTTGGTTTTTACAACCTTGTCGGACAGCGCGGAAATCGTTTCGGTAAGCTTGTCGACCTCGGTGATGCCCGTGCTGGAAAGCTGGATCTGATGGTCGGCTTCCACGTCGCTTTCGGACAGCTCGTTGGAAAGCTTCCTTATGGGGCGCGACACGCTTCTGCCCACGATGAACGAACCGACAACGCCCAACAGCAGCATGAGCAGGGACGCTGCCAGGATACGGTCCCTGAGAGCATCGCCGAAGCTGTGAATGGCCGATTTGGGCAATATGCCCAAAAGCACCCATTGGGCAGGATCGACTTCGGGCCTGCTCTTGTGCAGGTTGAGCGCCTTCGCGTTGACGAAGTACCGGTCGTCAACCGAGTAGAAAGAACCTAGCCCGCCATCGGATTTCGCGACGGAGAACAGGCTGCCGTACTCCAGGTCCTCGCTGGGGTCCATGTCCGTGTTCATCACGGGCTCCAGCTGCGTGACCTCGCCCGTGTTCATCCCCATGCGGCCCGAGGGAACCAAGGCGACCACGTAGAAGCCCTGGCCCGAGTCGCTCAGCTCGCCATAGGGAAGAAGATGCCGCAGGTGGTCGTACGACAGCTCGATGCCGGCGACGCCGAAAACGCTGCCATCTTCGAGCATGAGGGGCACCGAATAGGCGGCCTTGGGTTGAAAACTGTCCGCCAGCGGCGGCATCGCCACGCTCCAGTAGCCGTACTTGCTGCTGGACGCACCCTCTCCCGTGCCGGCGTTGCCAGAGGCGGCCTGGAACGGCACTGCGAAGAAATCGTATTCGGAAGGACGGGCGCGGGCATCGAAAGCAAGCTCCGAAGTCCAATTGAACTTCGCTTCCAGGCTGCTGTTTTCGACGACGGCAGAAGGAGCGCATGCAAAGAGCAAATCGTCGCTCTGCAGGTTTGCATTGGCAACCGGGTTGATGTCGACGATGTACACCGCTTGCTTTTCGCCATAGGCCCCATCCTGCGCATGGCCCGACAGGTCTTCTGCGTTCAACACAACGTATATGCCCGTCGCCTCGCTGACAGCAAGGGTTTCCACCATGGAGCCGACAAGGTCGTTCAGCAGCTCCTGGGAAAGCTCTTCGTCGTTGACAAGGGCGGCAGCGTCAACCGCCTTGCTGTTGGCCAGATCCTGGGCACGGGCGTTCACCTGCTCGGAAAAGCTGTCGACGTTGCCAGCGATGTCGCGCATGCGCTCTTCGAGGGTCCTTGACCGGTCGGCCATGACCCTGTCCACCACGACCTCTTCATGGGCGTTGATTTCGGCGATGGCGCCACTGCCCCAGATGATGCCCACCAGCAGAAGCGCTTCGGCTAGAAGGAGGAAAAGCATGGGGAGGAAGAACGCCAAGAACAGGCTTCTGCTCCTCCAGGGCTTTCGGCTGTTTTGTGTGTTGGCGCGTTCGGTCATACCCGTTTACAAGGATGAGATGTACGTCTTCAGCTCGTCGGCGCTTTTTGGCACCACGATCTCGCCCGCCTTGATCTTCTCCATGATCTGGAGCGTGTCGTTGTACAGGTTGTCGGACAGCAAGTCGTGCGTGGATGCAAACCCAACCGCATCTTCGCTGGCGCCAAGGACGATGTTCTCGCCGCCTTCCACCTCGCCCGCGATGATGCGCTCGGTTGTTTGCGCGATGGCCTCGTCAACGCGCTTGATCGCCGACGTGATAACCGTTCCGGGGGCAAGGTAGGACTGGTCCTGGTCGACGCCGATAGCCCACACGCCCGCTTCGGAGCAAGCCCTGATCACGCCGAGGCCGACAACACCCGCTGCATGGTAGATCACATCGCAGCCATCGGTAATCATGTCGTAGGCTATGCTCTGACCCAGGGCATCGTCGGTAAACGAACCGGACCACTTGCCCTGATACGTCACGGACAGACCCTGTTCCTTGTTCGCATATTCGATGCCGGCATAATAGCCCTGTTCGAACAGCTGCATCTGCGTGGAGTCGACGCCTCCTATGAACCCGACCTTGTTGCTCTTCGTAGTGCGTGCGGCAATGTATCCCACGGGGAAAGAGCATTCCTCCTGCTTGAAGGTGATACCCGTAAGGTTGGGCAGAGGGTCGTCGTAGGCAACGTCGATGATGCCGAATTTCACATCGGGGTATTCCTGGGCGGCTTCCCGCACCGCATCTCCCATCAAGAAGCCAACGCCCCAAACCAGGTCGGCACCACGGGCGACCGCCTGATCGAGGCGGATCTTGTAGTCGGGCTCGTCCACCGAATCGATGTAGGACACGTCCCAACCGTATTTGCCGTTGAGCATTGCCAGGCCGGACCACGAAAGCTCGTTGAACGACTGGTCGTGGACCGTGCCGATGTCGGTTACGAGGATGATGTTGGGAACCCCGTCTCTTTTAGACGGAGAAGCACTCGACGCAGGGGCCGCGGAGCCGCCTCCCGCCGACGAACCGCACCCTGTCAACGCTCCAAGAACCCCCGCTCCCACTGCACCGACAAACGCACGGCGTGTTATAGGTTTCATTCCCGCGCCTTTCTCTGACCAATTGATATCTGTTGCAAGTAACAAGTCCCTCACATACGAAAAAGCGCCCTGGGGAACTGCAATTACACAGTATATTACAGTTCCACAGGGCCGCAATCGGAATACAGGGGGAACACAGGGGACAGTTCTGTGTGTTAGCTTAGCTTCTGCAGGCATTGCCGTCTAACACACAGAACTGTCCCCTGTGTTCCCCCTGTGTTCCCCCTGTGTTCCCCTGGGATCCTTCTGTCTAGCCTTCGAACGGGACCACGCCTTCGACGGCATCGGCAGGCTGGATGATGGCATCGCCGTTGTCGGTGTCAACCAGCTCGTAGCGCCAGTTGCCCATGCCCAGCTCGCGCATGTAGGAGAGCTGCCGGTGGCCGTGGCGCGTCTCGATGCGCTCGACCAGGTCGTGGTTGTCTTCTTCGGACAGCGCGTAGACCAAGTCCACGCTGGCCGCGTCGATGGCCAGGATGTCGGTGGATGCCAAGATACCGATGTTGGGCGTGACCACCGGTGCCGCCGCCGTGCCCTCGCAGTCGCACGACACGCTCATGTTGCGCAGGACGTTGACGAAGGTGATGTGCTCGCCGAAATGGTCGCATGTGGCCTTGGACGACTCGCTGAAACGCTCGTGCAGCTCCTCCATGTCGATGCTCCACTGGCCCTCGCCCTCGCGCGTGTGGATGGCCTTCTTGCCGATGCGACCGTCGGCGCACCCGATGCCGATGTTCTTGTTCGATCCGCCGAAGCCGCCCATCATGTGGCCCTTGAAGTGCGTGAG
>CACXFZ010000273.1 GCA_902767025.1 uncultured Coriobacteriaceae bacterium | reverse complement strand
GACTTCCAGCGCTTGATCAGCGAGGGCGGGACGGGCTGCGCGCCGATGTGCATGAGCCGCCACTGGTCGAGCTTGTAGTCGTCCAGATCGACCTCGCCGGTCTCGATGGCGGTGAGGATGTCCTGCGCCCAAGGCACGAGCAGCCACACGATGGTGCACTGCTCCTCGCTGACGGTGCGCAGGATCCAGTCGGGGCGCACACCGCGCAGGATCACGGCGGCCGAACCATGCAGAAGCCCGCCCATCCAGTGCATCTTGGCTCCCACGTGGTAGAGAGGGGGAATGCACAGGAAGCAGTCGTCGTGCTGCTGGCCGTGATGCGCCTGCTCGGTGATGGCGGCGCGCATCAGGCTCTTGTGCTTGTGCAGGATGGCCTTGGTGAATCCCGTGGTGCCGCTGCTGAAGTAGATGGCCGCCAAATCGTCGTCCTCGAGGGCGATGCCCGCGCCCTTGGTGGTGTAGTGTCCGATGCTCTTGTCGAAGCTCTTGGCGAACTCGGGGCAGTCCTCGCCCACGAAGTACAGGCGCTTGCACTTGGGGATGCTGTCCCGGATCTGCTCGATGCGCCCGATGAACTCGGGGCCGAACACCAGCGTCTCCACGTCGGCCAAATCCAGGCAGTAGCGAATCTCCTCGGCGTCGTAGCGGAAGTTCAGCGGCACGGCGATCGCGCCGCTCTTCAGCGTGCCCATGTAGATGGGAAGCCATTCCAGGCAGTTCATCAGCAGGATGCCCACCTTGTCCTCGCGCTGCACGCCGGCGTCCAGCAGCATGTGGGCGAAGCGGTTGGCGCGGTCGTTGAACCCCTTCCAGGTGAGGTCGCGGCGGTAGCGCTTGGCGGGCGAGGCTTCCACGAGCTCGTATTCCTGCCATTCCTTGCCGCGGCGCTCGCGGATCTCGGGGTTGACCTCGACCAGGGCCACGTCGTCGGGGTACTGCTCGGCGTTCTTCGCCAGGTAATCGGTGATGGGCATGTGCAAATCCTTTTCTACATTACTAGCTGCTGCAGCCGTACCAGTATAGCTATACCAGGCGCATGTGGTAAGAATGCGCAGAAGAAGCTCCAATGCCGCGGATCCAAGGCGCGCATCGGGCGTGAGCCATAAAAAAGACCCCGGAAACCGAGTTCCCGGGGTCTGATCTTGCGGCGGGTTGCCTAGACGATCGGGGGCGTGCCCTCTGCGTTCGACACGACGGCGTCGATCTCGACGATCGCGCCCTTGGGGTTGTTCGCAACGCCCACCACGCGGCGTGCGGGGGTTCCCTCGGGGAAGAACTTCCGGTAGGCGGCGTCCACGTCGGCAAGTGCGGACATGTCGGCGAGGTAGATGTTCACCTTCACGACGTCCTCGAGCTTGTGGTCGACGTTCTCGACGATGGCCTTGATGTTGGCCAGGCACTGCTCGGTCTGCTCGGCCGCACCGCCGGCGACGATGGCGCCAGTTGCATCGACGGGCAGCTGGCCCGAGATGTTGTTGTAGTGCGAGAACGCGACGCTCTGGGTCGTGTTCGGGCAGCGGAATGCCCTGTCCGTGTTGCTGGGCTCGATGATCAGCCCGTGCCTGTCCTCGACGGCCTGCGGCGGCGTGCCGTCACCGTGCGAGCACACGCACTCGACGGCAACCTGGGCGCCACGCGGAAGGCCCTTGACCTCGACGACGGAGCGCGCCGGGTAGTAGCCCACCGTGCGCGCGATGCCGGAGTCGGGGAAGTAGGTCTTGTAGACCTCGTTCACCTCGTCGATCTTCGAGATGTCCTTCAAAAAGACGGTGACCTTCACCAAGTCGTCGATGGGAACGTCGATGCTCTCGACGATGTTCTTGACGTTGCGCAGGCACTGGGCGAGCTGCTCCTTGACGCCGCCTTCGACGAGTTCGCCCGTCGCAGGGTCGACGGGCAGCTGGGTCGAGATGTTGTTGTAGTGCGAGAAGGCGCACGTCTGGGTGGCGTTCTTGCACTGGGGAGCCTTGTCGGTGTTGCGTGCCAGGATGATCAGGTCGTCGGCCTGGGGCTCGTTGGGGATGGTGCCAAGGCCGTGCGACAGAACGGCATCCACCTGCAGCAGGGCGCCCTCCAGTGGCAGCGCATCCACGGCCACCACCGTCCTGGTCGGCAGATAATCGGTGTAGAAGGTCCGGTAGACCTCGTTCACAGCACACAGGTCGTCCATGTCCTTGAGGAAGATGGACACGCGCACGGTGTCCTCGAGCTTGCGGTCGATGCCCTCGATGATGGTCTTGAGGTTCTCGAAGCACTGTTGAGCCTGCTCCTTGATTCCGCCGGCCACCAGGGCCCCCGATGCATCCACGGGAAGCTGTGCGGAGAAATGGTTGTAGTGCGAGAAAGCAACTGTCTGCGAGCAGATGTCGCTGATGGGCGCACCATCAACATTCCTTGCGAGTACTGCGTTGTCGGCCATAAAATTCCTCCTTGATCATTTTTTCGCAGTCTTACAGAAACCAGGACACTATAGACGCGCCGATTCTTGATTTTCCGATGGCTCGGGGTGCGGGCGGAAAGCAGGGACGAGCGGTCTGTCGGGGCTGGGACCATCGCCGTATGACATGGTTTATTTACACGCACAATTGGGGAAGCACGATGTAAAACCCCAAGTCAGAGCCATAGAATGGCAGCTTGTGCTAGATAACCGCGATCAGGATTTTGTCTGGCTCCGACTTAGGCGTCAGATGCCGCACGCAAGCGACACGAGCGGGATCGTCGCCACGGCCACGAGCGTGGTGGCGCTGACCAGCTTGCTCGCCTCCACGGCCAGCCGCGGGTTGTACAGCTGCGTGAAGGCGCCCACGAGCACCCCGGTGGGCGTGGCGACCACGGCCAGGCAGGCGCCCAGCAGCAGCGGGTCGGCCACGAAGGGCTTGAGCAGCAGCAGGATGGCGATGGGGAAGGCGATCATCTTGAGCACGACGAAGACGCCCAGGCGCCAATCGCCCAGCAGCTCGGGCACCTTCAGGCCGGCGAGCTGTGCGCCCACGAGCATCATCGCCAGCGGCGCGGTCGCGTTGCCGAGCATCATGATGGGCGAGGCGACGACCTCGGCCACGGGGATTCCCAGGAAGTAGACCAGGATGGTGACGATGGTGGCGGCGTTGCCCGTGTTGATCAGCTTGCGCGGCGAAAACGAAGCCCGCCCCGTAGCGCCCTTGCTGGCCAGGAAGATGCCGTAGGTGTAGAGCATGGCGTTGTTGATGATCAGGTAGAAGGTGACGTAGATCATCGCGCGGCTGCCCCACACGCCGGCGACCAGCGGCATGCCCAGGTAGCCGATGTTGGTCATCCAGAACCCGAAGTTCACCAGCCCGGTCAGATGCGATGGGTAGCGCAGCAGGCGCGGGACGATCAGCGCCACCGCCGCCATGCATGCGGTGAGCACGGCAAGCACCGCGAAGGCCGTGAGCACTTCCGGGCCGCTCATGCGATCGTCTGCCGACAGGGCGCCGGACACGATCAGGCACGGCCCGCAGATGTTCACGATCAGCGAGCTCAGCTTGGGAAGCATCTCCCTGCTCAGGATATTGGCGCGGTGCGCTATCCATCCGATGGCCATCAGGATGAAGAACGCACCCATCTGCTGGAGTACGACCACGGGCAGCCTTGTGCGTTATGCGCTCAGCGAGTCCAGTGCCTGCTCGATGTCGGCGATGATGTCGCATGCCGACTCGATGCCGCAGCTCAGGCGGATCAGGTCGGGCTCGACGCCGGCGGCGATCAGCTCGTCGTCGGTCATCTGGCGATGCGTGGTGCTGGCCGGGTGCAAACAGCAGGTGCGCGCGTCCGCCACGTGCGTGGCGATGCTCGCCATCTGCAGACGTCCCATGAACTCCTCGGCAGCCGCACGGCCGCCCACCACGCCGAAGCTCACGACGCCGCAGCTGCCGTTGGGCAGGTACTTCTGCGCAAGCTCGTAGTACGGGTCGCCCTCGAGCTCGCAGTAGCGCACCCAACTCACGCGCGGGTGGTCCTGCAGGAAGCGGGCCACCTCCAGGCCGTTGGCGGAGTGCTGCCTCATGCGCACGTGCAGGCTTTCCAGTCCCAGGTTGAGCAGGAAGGCGTTCTGGGGGCTGGGGATGCTGCCCAGGTCGCGCATCAGCTGCGCGGTCGCCTTGGTGATGAAGGCGCCGCCCAGGCCGAACTGCTCGGCGTAGGTGACCCCGTGGTAGCTCTCGTCGGGCTGCGTCAGGCCGGGGAAGCGCTCGGCATGCGCCATCCAGTCGAACTTGCCGGCATCCACGATCGCCCCGCCCACGGCGCTGCCATGGCCGTCCATGTACTTGGTGGTCGAATGGGTGACGATGTCGGCCCCCCATTCGATGGGGCGGCAGTTCACCGGCGTGGGGAAGGTGTTGTCCACGATCAGCGGCACGCCGAACTCGTGCGCCACGCGTGCGAACAGCTCGATGTCGAGCACCGACAGGGCCGGGTTGGCGATGGTTTCGCCGAAGACGGCCTTCGTGTTGGGCTTGAGCGCTGCGCGCAGCTCGTCTTCGGTGCAGTCGGGCGACACGAAGGTGCTCTCGATGCCCATGCGGGCCATCGTCGTCGCGATCAGGTTGTAGGTGCCGCCGTAGATGGCCGAGCTCGACACGATGTGGTCGCCTGCCTGCGCGATGTTGAACAGGGCGAAGAAGTTCGCCGCCTGCCCCGAGCTGGTGAGCATGGCGGCCGAACCGCCTTCAAGCTCGCAGATCTTGGCTGCAACCGCATCGTTGGTGGGGTTGGCCAGGCGCGTGTAGAAGTACCCGCTTTCCTCGAGGTCGAACAGGCGCGACATCGATTCGCCGGTAGCGTATTTCCAAGTGGTGTTCTGGTAGATGGGAACCTGGCGCGGGTCCTTGTCCCCGGGATGCCAGCCGCCTTGCACGCACGTCGTTTCTGTGGTTGCCATATGCTCCTCTTTCGCTTGTTTCCATTGGCTTGCCAGCACATTATAGGCAAGTGGGGCGGCTGGGGTACAATCGAAACGGTGCCTGCACAATATCGCAAGAGAGGAGGGCGATCCCATGCCCGTTCGGATACCAGACGCGCTTCCCGCAACCGCGGTTCTCGAGCGCGAGAACATATTCGTGATGACCGAGCATCGCGCCATGCACCAGGACATCCGCCCGCTGCGCGTGCTCCTGTTGAATCTGATGCCCACGAAGATCGTCACCGAAACGCAGCTGATGCGCAAGCTGTCGAACACGCCGCTGCAGATCGAGGTCGAGCTGCTGCGCATGGCCACACGCGATTCCACGCACGTGTCCGCCGAGCACCTGCAGACCTTCTACCGTACCTTCGAGCAGGTGCGCGAAGAGCGCTTCGACGGCCTGATCGTCACCGGCGCCCCGGTGGAGAAGCTCGAGTTCGACCAGGTCGACTACTGGGACGAACTCTGCCAGATCTTCGAATGGTCGAACACCAACGTGCACAGCTGCTTCTTCATCTGCTGGGGGGCGCAGGCCGCCATCCAGTACTTCTACAACGTGCCCAAGTACGACCTGGACGCCAAGCGCTTCGGCGTGTTCGAGCATCGCCTGGTCAAGCCGACCTCGCCGCTCGTGCGCGGGTTCAACGACATCTCCTACATGCCGCACTCCCGCCACACCGAAGTGCGCTACGAGGACATCGTGGCCAACCAGAACCTGGAGGTCATCACGTACTCCGACGAAGCGGGTCCCGCCATCGTCAAGTCCATCGACAGCCACCACTTCTTCGTGTTCGGCCATCCCGAGTACGACCACGACACGCTGCAGCTGGAATACGAGCGCGACGTGGCCGCCGGCCTGCCGATCACCGTGCCGGTGAACTACTATCCCGACGACGATCCGAGCCGCGAGCCTCTGGTGCGCTGGCGTGCCGAAGCCCAGCTGCTCTACGTGAACTGGCTGAACTACTACGTCTACCAGACCACGCCGTACGATTTGAACCAGCTCTAGAAGCTCGAAAAAGGCTGGCAAACAGAAAGGGGGCGGCGATGCGCTGCCCCCTTTGCCGTTGTTGCCTGTGCGCGAGCCGCTACTGCACGATCACGCTGGTGTCGATCTGGTCGCCGTAGACGGTGGTCATGGTGCCCCAGAAGTGGACCGTGTTGTGGTCGAACAGCTCGTAGTTCACCGTCAGGTTGTCGGGGTCCTGCACGGTGATGGGGTTGCCCAGCTCCGTCTGGACGTAGTTGCCGCTGCCGTCGTAGAAGTCGAACAGGGGGGTGATCGTGTCGCCCGCCTGGAAGGGTATCAGGCCACGGCCGATGGTCAGAAAGCCGCCGTTCTTCATGCGGTAGCCCTGGATGATGCCGGTGTAGGCGCCGGTCTGCTGGCTGCGCGGAGGCCAGTACACGGAAATCTCGATGTAGGTTTCGCCGTTGAGCAGCGCCGGGATGATGCCGGAATGGCTGTACTCGCCGTTGGCCTCCTCCTGTGGCTCGTTGCTGAAGAACGACACGGGCACGCCCTGGATGGTCAGCCATTCGTTGTTGTAGAACACGATGATGTCGCCGCCGGTGGTCTGGTCGTAGACGTCGTCGCGGCCCAGCATCAGGAACCCGCCGTTGTACTCTTCCATGACCGTGGTCTGGAAGCTGCTGAACACGTTCCACATGCCGTCGTTCATGTCCACCACGTAGCCGCCGTCCTGGTAGTTGAACGACAGCTGGTCGGGCACAGGCTGGTAGTTGAACGTGCCGAACAGCTGCTCGAACCAGTCTTCGCCGGAAAACGTCGAGTTCGCGAACGTCCAGCTCGACGCCGAGCCGCTGGCTGCGGAGCCCTGCTGCGAGTAGGTGTTGCTCCACAGCGGGATCAGGCCGTTGCTCGAGCTGCTGCTGGGCGAGCCGCCCATGATGGACAGGAAATAGTCGTAGAACTCGGTGGGCTTGACGTACCCGATGCCGTTGAGGATCGAACGCGTGCCCTGGTATGAGCGCACCTCGGAATAGGGGAAGTACATGGCCAGGCCGTTCGCGCCCGAGATCGTGGTGCCGCTGCGGTACTTCACGCAGCTGTTCACGGCGGCCATCAGCTCGTCCTTGCCATCGAAGTTGGTGCGCGCGATCAGGTCCGTCACATCGACCTGGTCGAGGCCGCCATCGGCGAACGAGCGCGCCTTGGTGCGGGCCTGCGACATCTCGACGAAGCGGTTGTTGTCGTTGCTGATGGTCTGCTCGGCCTTGGTCAGGAACTCGCCCATCTGCTCGTACACGTAGGGAACCTCGCGCAGGTCCACCAGGGAAAGCGTGATGTCGGTGAGCCGCTGGTTGAAGTAGTAGTTCGTGAAGTCGTCGATGGCCACCTTGCCCAGCTCGACCGTGTCGATGGCCGGGTTCTGCCCCAGAGCGGTGAGCAGGCCCGTCCACATCCAGCCGTCGCCCATCTCGTACTCTTCGGAGGCGAGCAGGTAGTCGGCGCAGGGCTCCATCGCGTACGCGCACTCGATGGTGCCCATCAGACAGGCGTCGAAGCCCACCAGATCCATCTTCTGCCCGCTGTTGGAAAGCGCGGTGCGCAGCTCCAGCAGGGTCAGGGGGTCTTCGTTGGGGTACATCTCGTCGCTGCCGAAGCCGCCGATGGTTCCTCCGCCATGGTCCCAGAACACGAACAGATAGCGGTCGGCGGGGTAGTTCTGCACCGACCAGTTCACGAAATCGGTCACCGATGCCTGGTTGAGCATCGTGCCCGCGCCCGCGTCGTCGACCAGGTACATGCCGCTGTTGTCGATCAGCCAGCGCTGGCGCGTGCGGGGGTCTGCCATGTTGGTGAAGTGCCATTGGCGCGAACCGCCGGTCTGCAGCACCACCTTCACATTGTCGCCCAGCTGGGCGTTGACCATCTCCTGGATGTCCTTGGAGGCGGCGCTGTTGTAGGTTTCAAGGTCGGAACCGCACATGTACACCATCACCGTGGCGGACTTGGCCGATGCCGTGTCGACGAAATGGTCGCGCATGCCGCTCGCCTGGATGGGCGTGCCTTCCTGGGGGGCGCTCGCCTGGCCGGTGTTGCCCGAGCCCGTGGCGTTCTGGTTGCTTTCCGAAGGCGAGTTGCCCGTGTAGGTCGTGGCGGGCTGCTTGGAGCACATGCCCATCATGCTCATGATCAGCAGCGCTGCCAGGGCGATCAACCCGATCGTGACAATCATGCTGGTCATGGAGCTCTTCTTGCGCGTCGCCGTGCCCTCAGATGCGCCGCCGGCGGCTGCGGCCGTGGCGGGTCGCTCTTCCACGCGCGCAGGAGACGGCATGTCGCCGTAGCTCGTGTGGCCCCCGGTGTATTCCTCGTAGATGCGTTTGTCGGGGCCTTGGTTCGATGGTTCTGGCATGGGTCCCTCCTGTAAAGCTCGTGTCAACTGCGCATATTATAGGTGAGCATCGCCCGTTGAAGGCATTTTCTTCATGCGCGCGCACAAGGCGGGCGGACGGCGGCGATGGGCGAGTGGCTGCGGGAGCGCTTGCGCTTTCGGCAACGTGATGGCGTCACGGACGGCACGGTCCTGCTTCGGTAGCGTGGATGGCGCAAACTCGAAGAAAGGAGCGCAGGCACATGAAGTTCGAATACAGCGAAAAACTCAGGCAGTACATGCAGAAGAAGGGCCAGAGCGACATGCTCGTCTACCTCTTGCCACCGATGGGTTGATGCGGATCCTACGAACGGGTCGTTCGTTTGTTGGACAAGGAAGCAGCCGACGCATGCGAAGCCGATGGCATCCCCAGCTACGAGTCCGAACCGGGCCGCGTGTTCATCACGAAAGAGTGCACGCCTCGCTCTGACGATGCGGTCGTGTCCTTCGACCTGAACAGCTTCTTCGGGCTCAAAAGCCCCACGGTCACAGTTTCCTAGCACGGGCTTTGCTGGCATGTCGTGTGCGGCCCAGGCAGATTGCCTGGGCCGCTTGCGTTTGGCAGGTTACCGATGTGTTGCAAGGCAGGTTTGTCGGACACGGCGTACCGCCGTCTGCGTTATCATTTGCTGCATAGTCGATATCAGGCAACCGACCTGGCGGTCTGCGATGCGGGCCGTGCGAAAGGGGAAAGCCATGAAGAAGCTGTTGGTATGTATCGCAGGTGCGCTGCTGGCGCTGAGCATCGCAGGCTGCGGATCGGGAACGCAAGCGAGCAGCTCGTCGTCGAGCCAGGGATCTTCTGCAGCGGGCTCTTCCGAGTCCACTGCCATCGCCAACCCGTGGAAGGATGCCGCAACCGCGCAGGAGGCCGGCGAGGGAGCAGGATTGGAAGGCTTCTCGACCATGGACAAGGTGAATGTGGCGGGCGACACGATGTCGGTGAAGTCCTACACGTACACGGACGGCATCGCCCAGGCGCTCTACGAGCAGGACGACAAGCAGCTCACCGTGCGCAAGGGCAAGGGAATGAACACTACCGAGCTCGCAGGCGACTACAACACGTATGCCAGCACCTGGACGCAGAACGTCAAGGGGTTGAACGTCACGTGCATGGGCGCCGAAGAGGGCAAGGCCCAGCATGTCGAATGGACACTGGACGACGACGTCTACGCCATCCTGTGCTCCGCGCCCGATGGCAAGGATTTCTCGCTGGACGAAGGGGACATCCAATCGCTGGTGATGGGCATCCAGTAACATCTGGTTCAAAGAGGGCCGGCGTCTTCCAGGCGCCGGCTTTTTTCATGCCCAGGGTGCCGCCCATGGGCAAATCATGAACTTTTGAACTCGAAAGGTTCAAAATAGAACTCACGTGGTTCAATATCACCTGTTCTAAATTGAACTTGAAATTGAACTTACCGCCCAAGGGAGGTTGCCATGACCGAGATGGACACGTTTGCGTCGCGCCTGAGCAGCGCGATGGAGGATGCGAACCTGAAGCAGGCGGACGTGATACGCCTGGTGCAGGAGCAGGGCGCGAAGCTGGGCAAGAGCCAGCTGAGCCAGTACCTCGCCGGCAAGACCGTCCCCCGCAAGCCCGTGGCAGACGCCCTGGGCGAGGCGTTGGGCGTGTCGGCCACCTGGCTGCTGGAAGGCGATGCCTCGGCGCAGCAGGAAGCGCCGGCTGCCGTCCCCGTGCGCGAGGTGGTGGAGCACGATGCATGGAGCCCCATCAAGAAGTCCCGCAAGCTCGACAACGTGCTCTACGATGTGCGCGGCCCGGTGCTCGAAGAGGCCGAGCGCATGGAGAAGAGCGGCGCGCGCATCCTGAAGCTCAACATCGGCAACCCCGCCCCGTTCGACTTCCGCGCCCCCGAAGAAATGATCTTCGACATGAGCCGCCAGCTGGTGGACTGCGAAGGGTACTCGTCGGCGAAGGGCCTGTTCTCGGCACGCAAGGCCGTTATGCAGTATGCCCAGATCAAGGGCATCGAAGA
Source organism: uncultured Coriobacteriaceae bacterium (assembly GCA_902767025.1). Taxonomy (GTDB): domain Bacteria; phylum Actinomycetota; class Coriobacteriia; order Coriobacteriales; family Eggerthellaceae; genus CACXMZ01. The sequence goes on along the minus strand of CACXFZ010000273.1, from coordinate 3,944 downwards.
CGTCACGGTCAGCGACATCTACATGGGCAACGGCGTGAGCGAGCTCATCAACCTGAGCCTGCTCGCCCTGCTCGACAACGGCGACGAGGTCCTGGTGCCGTCTCCCGACTACCCGCTGTGGACGGCCTGCGTCTCGCTTGCGGGCGGCACGCCGGTCCACTACGTGTGCGACGAGCAGGCCGAATGGTACCCGGACATCGACGACATTCGCAGCAAGATCACGCCGCGCACGAAGGCGCTCGTCGTCATCAACCCCAACAACCCCACCGGTGCGCTCTACCCGCGCGAGGTCCTGCAGGAGCTCGTGGAAGTCGCGCGCGAGTTCGACTTGATCCTGTACTCCGACGAGATCTACGACCGCTTGGTGATGGACGACTTGGAGCACGTCTCGCTTGCGTCGTTGGCGCCCGACCTGTTCTGCGTCACCTTCAGCGGCCTGTCGAAGTCGCACATGGTGGCGGGCTACCGCATCGGCTGGATGATCCTGTCGGGCAACAAGGCCAAGGCCAAGGACTACATTCTGGGATTGAACATGCTGTGCAACATGCGCATGTGCTCCAACGTGCCCGGCCAGTCGATCGTGCAGACGGCCCTGGGCGGCCACCAGAGCGTGAAGAGCTATGTGGTGCCGGGCGGGCGCGTCTACGAGCAGCGCGAGTTCGTCTACGAGGCGCTCAACAGCATCCCGGGCGTGTCGGCCGTGAAGCCCCGCGCCGGGTTCTACGTGTTCCCGAAGCTCGACGTGAAGAAGTTCAACATCACCAACGACGAGCAGTTCGCGCTGGACCTGCTGCACGACAAGCGCCTGCTCATCGTGCACGGCAGCGGCTTCAACTGGAAGAAACCCGACCACTTCCGCGTGGTCTTCCTGCCGCGCATCGAAGTGCTGAAGGAGGCCATGGAGGACCTGGCCGACTTCCTGGCCACGTACCGCCAGGGAGCCTAGGGCGCCTGCAGGCCTTTGGCAGTGGGGGAGGACGGGTCGGAAACCGCCTAGCGCACGCGCGCAACCGTGCCCGCACGCCAGCAGTACTCTGCAAGCTCGTTTCCCAAGCCGGGCAGGTCGGGCACGTCGAAGCGCCCGTTTTCGGGCTGGTAGTCGCGAACGCACAGGCGCCTGTTGTAGTCGTAGCGCGCGTACACGTGGTGCTCGTGGATGGTGAAGTTGGGGATGGCTGCCTCGAGCTGCAGGGCTGCCGCCGTGGACAGGGGCTGCCGCACACGTGGGCCTGCACGCCCACATCGTAGGTGTAGGCCATGTCGCAGATCTTCTTGCCTTCGGTGATGCCGCCGCAGTTTCCCAGGTCGGGCTGGATCATCTGGATGGAGCCGTTTTCGAAGTACGGCGCGTACCCCCAGCGGCTGTAGATGCGCTCGCCATGCGCGATGGGCACCGAAACGCGCTCGGAGACGAACTGCGTGATCTTGGGATTCGGGCTGGCGGGCTCTTCGAACATGCACACCCCGTACTTCTGGGCGAGCGAGCCGAACTGCACAGCCACCTGGGCATCGATGTTCGCGTGGTTTTCCATGATGATGTCCACATCGGGGCCTTAAGGCTTCGCGCACTGCGGCCAGGCGCTCTTCCACCAAGGCGAGCCGTTGCGGGGGCTGCAGGCGCGTGCGCTCCTCGATGGTGAAGAAGCGCCCCTCGGGGGAGAAATCGAAGAAGTCCACCTTCACGGCGTCGTAGCCCTCGTCGACGGCTGCCCGCGCGTTGCGTGCGTAACCCTCGATGGTTGCGGCCGGTTCCTTCTTCGTGCCCCATCCGAACTGCAGCTGGCTCGCGTAGCAGCGCAGGCTCGAGCGCATCTTGCCGCCTAGAAGCGTGCTGACGGGGACGCCGAAGTGATTGCCCTTGATGTCCCAGAGGGCGATGTCGATGGCGGATATGCCCGCCCACACGATCGGCCCGCCGTTCTGGGCCCAAAACGTCGTGCGGTACAGATTGTGCCACACGACCTCGTTTTCCAGGGGGTCCATGCCCAGCACCCGGTTGCCCATCTCCTGGACCATCGACCAGGCGGCCTTCGAACCGATGCTGTAGGCGATCGCCGCCTCTCCGTCGCCGTACAAGCCCTCGTCCGTGTACACGCGGCACACAACTGGGCTCCATCCCGTGTTGTCCGGATGGGACTCGTCCATGAGGATGACGTCTACGCCGGTGATTCGCATCTTCGCTGCCTCCTATGCTCGGTGGGAAGGCGGCCTTTCCGCCTGTTTGTATCCTATTCCCCTTTCAGGGCGGCATCGGAGAGCTATGCAGAATGGATTTGAGTGAGTGTGGCACGATGTGCATGCCGAAAAGGCAGCGCCGCACAACACGGCATGGGTGGCGTATTGCAGAATACCGACATGCACGCGTTCTGATGCCCGACAGGAGCGTTGCAGAACCGCCAATCGAGCGTGCGTAGACTGTAGATAATGACTGGGTTAGTCAATAATTAATGCGATTAGCAAAAGAAGAAATCCGCAGATTCGGCTGGTTTTCGACCATATTGAATACGAATAGTCTGCATGGTTGCAGCAGCGTTTCTAATCTAGAACCCCACCGAAAGGTAGGCGTCGTAGAACGGGAAGCGCAGCACCAGTGCGGCTGCGAGCACCAGCACGGCCCCGGCGGCGTCGAGGGCAACAGACGCGCCGAAGCGCTCCGGTTTCGTGCGCGATGTCATCTGCAGGACCAGGCCCGCAAGGCCCAGGGCTGCGGCGGCCAGCACCGCACGCTCGTGCCCCGCACCCAGGGTGCCCAGCGCCACCACGTTGTTCCCGATGGCGTTCAGATGGCCCACGAAGGCAAGCTGGCCGGCACAACTTCCTGCAAGGGCGAGAGCGGCCAGCACCAGAAGCACCCGCTGGACGGATGGCAGCCCGACCTGGCATCCGTGGACGACCACGGCGGCCAGCGACAAGCCGGCGCACAGTGCGCCCACCAGGATGTTCACCGGCGTCAGCACCGTCGTCCAGGTGGGGACCGTGCTCACGTCGTAGGCGAGCCCGACGAAGGCAACCAACGCAATGCCGCACAGTGCGCTTGCCGCCAGTCCGCAGGCGCAGACGGTCCAGTTCGGGTTGTGCTTGAACGAGTAGAGCCAGGTGATGCCCGCGCAGAACAGGAAGGCCACCACTGCGGCAACCTCGTTGCTCAACGGCGAGCGGCCGATGCCCGAAAACGCGTAGAGAGCGTTGCCCGCCGAGCCCAAATGGGTTGCCGCGGCGAAGAACCCCAGCCAGCATATCGCCAGCGGAACGCCCAGCAGCTTCGTCAGCCTCAGGCGCGCGTCTTCTTCCATGCTGCGGCACGCGAGCAGCACCAACGCCACGGCGCAGTACGCAACAGCCCCTGCGGGGGCCAGGCCCGTGAACAGGGCCAGCGAAAGTCCGCTCACATCGCCCATGGCGCTACCTGAAGAACCTGCGCGTCGCCGGCTCGATGCCCAGCAGCTCCTGAACGTCGAGCAACGTCGTCTTTGAGAGCACCGCCAGTCCCTGGTAGGTGGGTAGCTCGGCTGCGTCGACCAGCAGCTCCAGGAAGTGGTCGCTCCAGCACAGCAGGTGGTCGGCCAGCAGCTCGGCCAACAGCTCGGGTCGGTTCTGCGCCACTTCGGATGCCAGCGCAAGCATGCGCGCGAAATTGTCTTCGGGGTCGTTTTCCTCGTACGTGCCTGCGATATCGTGCGTGCGCAGCCAGGTCCGCAGCTCCACCCAGGTCCAGCCGTACATCACCTGGTCGCGGTCCATGTACACCGAACCCCACGGAGGCGCTGGCATGCGTCCCGGCCCACGGAACAGGCGCGTGTACTCCACAACCAGTGCGTGCTCGTCGTCTTGGGCGCCGTCGCGCAGCAGTTGGGCGGCCCTGGCCACTTCCTGCCTCTCTCCAAAAGGCCAGTCGTTTTCCAGGTCGATGGAGCGCAGGGTGGCAAGCGCCCGAGCGAAGTCGT
>CACXFZ010000272.1 GCA_902767025.1 uncultured Coriobacteriaceae bacterium | reverse complement strand
TGCGTGGTGCCCTCGACAGGATTCGAACCTGCGGCTTTCTGCTCCGGAGGCAGACGCTCTATCCCCTGAGCTACGAGGGCGCGCATCGATTCGAAATTATACGCTATAGTAATACCACCTCTTCAATCGCATTCAATATCCCCAAAGGAACCCCATCCCCATGGACGAGTTGCTGGAAATCGAGGCTCTGACCTACGGAAACGCCGCGGTGGCGCATAGAAGCGACGGCAAGGCGGTGTTCGTGGAACAGGCCGGGCCGGGCGATGTCGTGCGCGTGTCGTACACGAAGGAGAAGGGCTCGTATTGCACGGCCCGCGTCGACGAGCTCGTGCAGGCCGGCCCCAGCCGGGTCGAACCCGCCTGCCCTTACGCGCACGTGTGCGGCGGATGCTGCTGGCAGCACGTGGCATACGATGCCCAGCTGGCCGCCAAGCGCGCCAACCTGGTGGACGCCCTGCGGCGCATCGCGCACTTCGACGCTGCAGCAGCCGACGGGCTCGTGGAGCCCTGCCGCGCATCGAAGCGCACCATGGGATACCGCAACAAGCTCGAGCTCGCCTGCGGCATCGCCGCGGACGGCCGCTTCGGCGTCGGCTTCCACGATGCCGAAGCGCGCGTGCTCCCCGTGAAGTCGTGCCCTCTGGCATGCAAGAACGCAAGCAAGGCGCCCTCGGCGCTGCAGGGGGCGCTGCGCTACCTGGAAGGCGCCGATCCGGGGTCGCTTGGCATCTACCGCATCGGCGTGCGCGCAAGCCTGCGCACCAACAGCCTGCAGGTGGCGCTCTGGACCCCGCCCGGGCCCTTCCCCCGCGCCGCCGCGTCAAAGGTGCTGGGGCAGGCCCTGCGCACCACGAGCATCGTGCGCGTGCTGGCCAAGCCCACGGACGCGCGGGCCGTCAAAGGAGTCGAGGTGCTCGCCGGCAGCCCCGTATGGGAGGAAAACCTGGCGGGCTTCCGCTTCGGCGCGAGCGCACCCAGTTTCTTCCAAGTGAACACGGCGCAGGCCGAAGTGCTGGTGTCGCTGGTGGTGGAGGGGCTGGACGTGAAGGAAGGCGACTACGTGGCCGACCTGTACTGCGGAGCGGGCACCTTCACGCTGCCACTTGCCGCGACCGGCGCGTGCGTGTTCGGCGTGGAGAGCGCGGGCAGCGCCGTGCGCGACCTGCGCCGCAACGTCGAGGATGCCGGCGTGGACGTCGAAGTCATCGGGGGCGACAGCGCACGGGAGCTGCCCGACCTGGGCAAGCTGGACGCCCTGGTGGTCGACCCGCCGCGCGCCGGGCTTGCCAAGGGCGTGGCGGAATCGATCGTCGAAGCGGCCCCCTCGCGCATGGCCTACGTGAGCTGCGACCCCGCCACCTGGGCACGCGACGTCGAGCGGCTCGAGGGCTGCGGCATGAAGCTCGTGCGCGCCGTGCCCGTTGATTTGTTTCCGCAAACCTACCACTGCGAGGTTGTGAGTTTCTTCGAACCCCGCTAAACTGCGAACACACGAACACAGGAAAGGAATTGCATGTCCGAAGAAACGCAACCACGTGCGGCAGCGCTGATAGCCGCACGCGCCGCCGACGACAAGAAGGCCACCGACATCATGGTTCAGGAGGTGGGCGCCCTCTCGTCCATCGCCGACTACTTCGTCATCGCGACTGCGGCGAACAACCGCCAGGTCGACGCCATCATCGACGAAGTGGAAGACCAACTGCGCATCCAGGCGGGCATCAAGCCTCTGCACCGCGAAGGCATCGATGCGGGCACATGGGCGCTTCTGGACTACGGCAGCATCGTGGTGCACGTGTTCCAGCCCGAAGCGCGCGACTACTACCGCCTGGAAGACCTGTGGAACGACTGTCCTGTGCTTGATCTGAAGGAAGCAGGCATCACCGACGCCGTCTACTCCGACCGCATCGGCAAGCTCATGGGAGCCGGCGGCGAACAGGACGCCTAGCCCGAACCTTCCATCCCATCCAAGAAAGCAACCGCGAAAGCGCGCCTAGCGCTTCCAGATGTCTATGCCCTTCTTGGCAATGCGCCCGTGCGTTTCCATCAGCTCGTTCCACACGTCCACCGTCGCCGGGTAGAGCATGCGGTCGGTGGTCAGCAGGAACGTGAACGTGTACTTGTACGCATGGAAGAACAGCTCGTCCAGGTCCACTTCGCCCACGAGGTCGCGCAGGCGCTGGATGCCCTGCAGGTCGCCAAAGGTGCGGTTGGGCTCGATGATGTCGGCGATGTAGATGATGCAGTCGAGCGGAGTCATGTTGCGCGCGCCCGACGTGTGCCGGGCGATGGCCTGGAAGACCTCGTCGCCGAACGCCGGGAACTCCCGCTTGAGCGCTGCGGCGGCCGTGGGCCCATGCAGCAGCCAGGGCATGTGCTCGATCACGAAATCGGGGGCGTCCACATCCAGCTCGCGCGCGCGGGCGCTCACCTCGAGGTTCGACAGCCCCTTGTCCCAATCGTGCAGCACGCCGGCCATGCGCGCCTGATCCGGGTCCTGCCCGTAGATCTTGGCCAGCTTGCGCGCCTGCTTGGCCACGCCCAGCGAATGATGGTAGCGCTCGTCGCTCACACGCTGGCGCAGCAGGCGCTTCATGTAGGCGCGCTGCGGTTTGCCGAACACGCCGCCGCCGTCGCGCGGGAAATCCCGGGGCATGCCCGTGAAGGGGTCCACCTGCACCTTGCCCGTGCTAGCCATCGGCGCGCTCCCCCATTCCGTACAGTTCGTTGTCGAAGATGTAGTCGATGACGCGCTTGGGCGTCAGGTAGCGGATCGAGCGCCCTTGCGACGCCCAGCCGCGCAGCGCGCTCGACGAGATGTTGAGCGCCGACGTCTCCACGCGCTGGCACGAAAAGCCCAGCTCGCGCGCCGCGGCAAGCTCGGCGACCGCGTCGTCCTGCTGACCGGGGCGTCCCACCAGAATCAGCGACGCCATGCGAGCCACCTGCTCCACGTCCTTCCATTTCGCGATGGACTGCAGCACGTCGTCGCCCACGATCAGGTGCAGCTCGACGTTTTCGGGATAGTGCTCCTTCAACTGGCGCAGGGTGTCCACCGTGTACGTGACGCCCTCGCGCGCGATCTCGATGTCGCTCACGTCGAAGCGCTCGTTGGGCTCGATCGCCAGCGCGCACATGGCCAGGCGATGGTGCGCGGGGGTCACCTGCTTGTCCAGCTTGAACACGGGGTTTCCCGTGGGGACGAACAGCACCGCGTCCAGCCCGCAGGCATCGCGTGCGCGCTCCGCGCAGCTCAAATGCCCCTGGTGGATCGGGTCGAACGTGCCGCCCATGATGCCCAGATGCCAGGTGCGGTCGGCGTCTTCCCTGCCCAGGTCGTCGAAGCGCGCGCTGATCTTGTGCATGCTAGCCCCGCACTTGCCCGTTTCCGCGCAGCACGTACTTGTACGAGGTCAGCGCCTCGAGCGCGAAGGGCCCGCGTGCGTGCAGCTTCTGCGTGGAGATGCCGATTTCGGCGCCCAGGCCGAACTCGCCTCCATCGGTGAAGCGCGTGCTGGCGTTCCAGTACACGGCCGACGCGTCCACGCCCGCCAGGTAGGCCTCGCCGGCCTGCTCGTCGGAAGCGATGATGGTCTCGGAATGGCGCGTGCCATAGCGGTTGACGTGCTCGATGGCCTGCTCCAGGCCCTCGACGCACTTCACGCTCATCTTCAGGTCCAGGTACTCGGTGCCCCAGTCCTGCTCGGTGGCCTCGCCCATCGGCACGTCGACGCTTTGCGCCACGCGGCGGGCATGCTCGTCTCCCACCAGCTCCACGCCTTCCTTGTGAAGCGCAGGCAGGATCACGGAAAGCGCCTGGTCGGCCACGGAATCGTCCACGAGCAGCGACTCCAGGGCGTTGCACACGCCGGGTCGCTGGCACTTGCCGTTGAGCACGATGTCGCGCGCCATGTCCACGTCGGCGCTGGCATGGATGTAGGCATGGCAGTTGCCCACGCCGGTCTCGATCACCGGCACGGTGGCCGTGTCCACACAATGCGAGATCAGGCCGGCACCGCCGCGCGGGATGACCACGTCCACCAGCCCGCGGGCGCACAGCAGCTCGTCGGTTGCCGCGCGGTCGGTGGTCTGGATGGCCTGGATGCAGTTCTTGGGCATGCCCGCGCCCACGGCCGCATCGTGCAGGATGCGCGTCATGCACAGGTTCGAATGATGGGCCAGGCTGCCGCCGCGCAGAATGGCGGCGTTGCCGGTCTTCATGCAGATGCCGGCCGCGTCGGCCGTCACGTTCGGACGGGCCTCGTAGACCATGGCGACCACACCCAGCGGCACGCTCACGCGCTGCATGTCCACGCCGCTTGCCAGCGTGCGCTCGCGCTGCACCTGCCCCAGCGGGTCGGGCAGCGCGGCAAGCTCCTCGAGTGCGCTGGCGATGCCGTCGATGCGGCCCTCGTCGAGCATGAGCCTGTCCAGCAGGGGCGCCGGGGTGCCGCCTTCCCGGGCGGCGTCCATGTCGGCGGTGTTCGCCTCGATGATCTGGTCCTTGCCGGCGCGCAGCGCGTCGGCCATCGCATGCAGGCAGTTGTTGCGCTGCTCCAGCGTGGTTGCCGCCATGCCGGCCGCAGCGGCCTTCGCCGCCTGGCAGACCTGCTCGACGGTTGCGTTTTCCATGGTTTGGGAAGTACTGTCGCTCATTCGAACACCACCAATTCGTCTCGATGTATCAACGGTTTCTGCGCCAAAGGCGCCAGCAGCCTGTTCGCTGCCAATTGCTCTTGCGAATACCCCCGCCCCAGCAGCACTTCGTCGCTGGAGGCGGACACCTTGCCACGCGCGCAGAGGTTGCCCTGCGCGTCTTCCACGTCCACGATGTCGCCGTCGGCGAAGCGGCCGCGCACCTGCGTCACGCCCACCACCAGCAGCGAACTGCCGCCGCGCATCAGCGCGCGCTTGGCCCCGTCGTCGACCACGAGCGCGCCCTTGGCAGCGTCGCCCAGCGCGATCCACAGCTTGTAGTTCGTGATCTCGTGGGGCTTGGCATCGCGGGCGAACAGCGTGCCCACGCCCTCGCCCACCGGGTCGGCGCACAGCGTGAGCAGCGCCTGGGAAGCGCGCCCGTTGCACACCACGAACGGGATGCCGGCGATCATAAGCACACGTGCGGCGCGCAGCTTGGTGATCATGCCGCCACTGCCCACCTTCGACCCCGCGCCGCCGGCTACCGCCAGCACTTCGGGGGTGATCTTGTCCACCCGCTCGATCAGCTTCGCGTCGCTGGACTTGAGCGGGTTGGCGTCGTAAAGGCCCTCGACGTCGGAGAAGATCACGCACAGGTCGGCCTTCACCAGGCAGGCGACCAGCGCGGCGAGCGTGTCGTTGTCGCCGAAGCGGATCTGCTCGACCGAGGTGGTGTCGTTCTCGTTGACGATGGGCACCACGTCGTATTCGAGCAGGCGGCCCAATGCGTCGCGGGCATGCAGGTACGAGTTGCGGCTGGCGGTGTCGTGGCGCGTCAACAGCACCACCGACGTGAGGATGCCCTCTTTTGCGAACTCTTCGGCGTAGGCCGTGCTCAGCACGCCCTGGCCCACCGATGCCGCGGCCTGCAGGCTGGGCATGTCGGTGGGACGCGCGGGAAGCTCGAGGGCATTGATGCCGCACGCGATGGCAGCGGACGTGACCACGATGGGCTTCCATCCATCCCGACGCAGCTGCCCGATCTGCCTTGCCAGCTCGCGCAGGTACGTGCGGTCGAGCATGCCGTTCGCATCGACCAGGGTGGACGAGCCCACCTTGACCACTACCGTTCTTGCCTGCTTCGCGTTCATTGCCTCCCCTTGTTACACGTCGAGCCCTGCGAACATGTCCTCGTGCGTCAGCGACGACTCGAACTCGAACGCACGGCCCACGATTCTGATTTCGTCGCCATCGCGCGCGCCGGCGGCTT
>CACXFZ010000271.1 GCA_902767025.1 uncultured Coriobacteriaceae bacterium | reverse complement strand
GAGGTCTTCGGCTTCGACCCATGGACCTACGTTAAGCCCGACAAGCCCGTGCTGGCAGACCAATTGGGAGCCGTGCGACGTGCGCTCGACATGGGCGCGCTGGTCGAGGCGGGCCCGCACCTGCCCGTGGTAAACATAGCCAGTGCGCGGCTTTTGCAGGATTGGGGCGTTTCGCGCATATGGCTTTCGCCCGAGCTCACCTTAGGGCAGATCCAGGCCATCGGCGAGCAAACGGAAGTCCCGCTGGGCCTCACTGTCATCGGCAGCCAGGAGCTCATGGTTACCGAGCATTGCATCCTTTCGAGCCAGGGCTCCTGCAGCCACGACTGCATGCATTGCCCGCGGCGCACGAGCCCGCATTTCCTTCACGACCGCAAGGGCTACCAGATGCCCGTGATCACCGATTGCTGTGGGCGCAGCCACCTGTACAACGCCGTGCAGCTCGACGTGGCCCACGCCGTCCCCGACATCGTTGCCGCCGGGGTAGGGGCCCTTATGGTTGACGCCACGCTCATGAACGTCGAGCAGACGCGCGAGGCAACCCAGCGAGCCGTGCGAGCCCGCGACCTTGCCGCATCGGGCAAGGGCAGCGTTGCCCGCGCCCAAGGCACCACCACCGGGCACCTGTTTAGACCAGTCGAGTAATCGCATCAAGGCTGCACCAGGGAGGGTGGTCCTTGCCTGGCGTCAAGCTCTTGGCGTGCGGACGCATCGGCTATAATGCTTCACCGTGTATACGAACGAGCCTGTCGCCTGCGCATGGCGCATCATGGCCTCTAAGGACTCCAACCACGGAAGGACAAGCGAGCACGATGCTTTCTGCCGAAGAACAACTCCACATCATCAAGAGCGGTGCCCACGAGATAATCCCTGAAGAGCTGCTGCTGAAAAAGCTCAAGGAAGGCCGCCCGCTCAACGCCAAGCTGGGCGTGGACCCGACAGCTCCCGATATTCATCTCGGCCATGCCGTGCCCCTGCGCAAGCTTCGCACCTTCCAGGACCTGGGGCACCAGGTGACGCTCATCATCGGCGATGGCACGGCGCTCATCGGCGACCCGTCGGGGCGCAACTCCACGCGTCCGCAGCTCACCCAGGAGCAAGTGGCCGCTAACGCGCAGACCTACGTGGACCAAGCCTTCAAGATCCTTGACCCGGACAAGACCACGCTCGTGCACAACTCCGAATGGCTGCTTTCCATGGATTTGAAAGACCTGCTCGAGCTCGCTGGCAGCTTCACCGTGGCGCGCATTCTCGAGCGCGACGACTTCCATAACCGCTACACGAGCGGCCAGCCCATTGGCGTGCACGAGTTCCTCTACCCGATGATGCAAGCCTACGACAGCGTGCATATCAAAGCCGATGTGGAGCTTGGAGGCACCGATCAGCTGTTCAACTTGCTTGCCGGCCGCGAGCTCATGGAGAAGCGCGGCATGGAGCCCCAGGTGTGCTTGACGCTGCCCTTGCTTGAAGGTACCGATGGCGTGCAGAAGATGAGCAAGTCCTACGGCAACTACATCGGCCTCACCGACTCGCCAAACGACATCTTCGGCAAGGTCATGAGCATCCCTGACGATCTGATGATCAAGTACTACCGCCTCGCTTCGACGGTGCCGGTAGAGGAGATAGATGCACTCGAGGCCGCCCTGGCCTGTGGCGAGGCCAATCCCAACCGGGCCAAGCGAGCCCTGGGGCGCAATATTGCCGCCGCCTACTACGACGAAGAGGCGGCCGCTGCAGCCGAGGAGCATTTCAACGCCGTCGTCGTGAACAAGCAGGCCACCGAAGATGACATCACCGATTTCGCAGGCGACCTGCCTCTTGGAGACGAGGGAATGGTCTATCTGCCCAAGCTGTTTGTCGACGCAGGGATGTGCGCAAGCAATGGCGATGCGCGCCGTCTCATCGATGGAGGGGGAGTGAAAGTAGGCGACGAGGCGCTTGCCCCCAAGACCTACAACATCGACCCTGCCGCCTTGAAAGGCGTGCTTGTCAAATGCGGAAAGCGCAAGTACCTGCGCCTGTCATAGCGCAGCAACCGAATCGTATCCCCAGGTCGAGCGCCTGCAGGAAGTCCGCGAGTTTCGGCATCCTGCAGGCGCTTGCTTGTTGTGGCGCATCGAGGATGCTCCGTACTGCCGCTCGCCGACGCTAATACCCCACTCAAGAATCTGTGTGCACTTTATG
>CACXFZ010000270.1 GCA_902767025.1 uncultured Coriobacteriaceae bacterium | reverse complement strand
GCCTGGACTTGTGCTATCGCGCCCTCATGTGCCGCCACGAACGCCTGAAGGGCACGCTTTCCGACGCCGCCCCTATCCTGTGGCAGCACGGCGCCCTGGCCCGCCTGGAAAAGGGTGAGCCCATCGACAAACTGCTCTACGGCGGCTACTCCACCATTTCGCTGGGCTACGCAGGCCTCTATGAATGCGTGAAGTACATGACGGGCCATAGCCACACCGACACGGAAGCCACACCATTCGCCCTGCAGATTATGCAGCACCTCAACGACGCCTGCGCTGTCTGGAAAGCCAAGACCAACATCGACTTTTCTACCTATGGCACGCCACTTGAGTCCACCACTTACAAGTTCGCCAAGTGCCTGCAGCGCCGCTTTGGCATCATCGAAGGCATCACGGACAAGGGCTACATCACCAACAGCTACCATGTGCACGTGACCGAAGAAATCGACGCGTTCACCAAGCTCGACTTCGAGGCGAAGTTCTAGAAGCTCTCGCCCGGCGGCGCCATCAGCTACGTCGAGGTGCCCGACATGCAGGACAACATCGAGGCCGTGCTCGCACTGATGCGCTACATCTACGACCACATCATGTACGCCGAGCTGAACACGAAGTCCGACTACTGCCAGGTGTGCGGTTTCGACGGCGAGATCCAGGTGGTGGAGGAAGACGGCAAGCTGGTGTGGGAATGCCCCCATTGCCACAACCGCGACCAGGCCAAGATGAACGTCGCGCGTCGCACCTGTGGCTACATCGGCACGCAGTACTGGAATCAGGGGCGCACCGAGGAGATCAAGGACAGGGTTCTACATCTGTAGAACCCTGTCCCGACGCTGCGGAAGGCTCTGGCACCCCATCTTGGCGCTGCGGGCTTTCCTCGCGTAGCCTACTACGCGTCGGAAACCCCTCCCGCCAATCTGGGGCACCAGAGCCTCCCTCGCTGTTTCACCATGGGCGACCTGCAACACGGGCCTCCCGGAACCTGCGAGGGGGGAGCCTGGTGGAACTTGCGAGCGAGGCTGGGTTGGGGGTTTGGTGGACCTGCGCCGCGGCTTCGCCGCCCTGGCCGCTCGGGCCTTGGGGGCCTGGCGGAACCTGCGAAGGAGATGTTGTTGCGGGTTCGGTGGACCTGTTCGCGGCTTCGCTTTGCTGGCCGCTGGGGCTTTAGGGCTTGGCGGGACCTGCGGGGTGTTTGGATTGGGTGAGGGGTGCTTGTCGCCCGTGATAGGTCGAGGGTTGCTGTGGGTGCCACGGCAGCCCGCAGTGCCGAGCGGTTCGCCGTTCGGCAGAACGGCGAAACAACTATGAATTATGCGAACGTGAAATATTGCGATATCGCCAACGGGGTGGGAGTGCGCACGTCGTTGTTCGTTTCGGGGTGCACGCACCATTGCAAGGGGTGCTTCCAGCCCGAAACGTGGGCGTTCTCGTACGGCGAGCCGTTCACGCGCGACGTCGAAGACGCCATCATCGAAAGCTGCAACCACAACCACATCGCAGGCTTGACCGTGTTGGGCGGCGAGCCGATGGAGCCTGAGAACCAGGAGGCCCTGGAGCCCTTCCTGGCGCGGTTCAAGCAGGAGCTTCCGGACAAGACCATCTGGGTCTACACCGGGGATTCGTGGGAGGACCTGATGGTCGGCGGGCCGCGCTGCACCGTCGACACGCCGAACATCCTGTCGCACATCGACGTGCTGGTCGACGGGTTGTTCGTCGAGGAGCTCAAGGACATCACGCTGCGCTTCCGCGGCTCGTCCAACCAGCGCATCATCGACGTGCCCGCCTCGCTGGCCGCCGGTGCAGTGCAGTTGCTGGACACGAACACGTCGTCGGCCCTCGGCCCCGAGCGGGCCGGGCAGGGCGCGTAGGCGATTCCGGGCGGCACGCATGCGCCTGGTGGAAATCGAATCCATCGACGATGAGCGGGTGGGCGCCTACGCCCGTCTGACCGAAGCCCAGCTGCGCAACAGGCTCGAACCCGAGCAGGGCATCTTCATCGCCGAGTCCCCCAAGGTGATCGAACGCGCGCTCGACGCCGGCATGGAGCCGCTGTCGTTTCTGATGGAGCGCGACAAGGTGGACGCGCAGTCGTCGTTGGTGCAGCGGGTGGGCGAGGTCGACGTGTTCACCGGAAGCCGAGAGGTGCTCCAGGAACTCACCGGCTTCGAGCTCACGCGCGGCGTGCTTTGCGCGATGCGCCGTCCCGTCCTTCCCAGCGTGGCCGACCTGCTGCGCGATGCGCGGCGCGTGGCCGTGCTCGAGGGCATCGTCGACCACACCAACGTGGGTGCGGCCTTCCGCTCGGCAGCGGCGCTGAGCGTGGATGCCGTGCTGGTGACCCCCACCTGCTGCGACCCGCTCTACCGTCGTGCCGTGCGCGTGTCGATGGGAACGGTTTTCCAGGTGCCGTGGACGCGCATCGGACAGCG
>CACXFZ010000269.1 GCA_902767025.1 uncultured Coriobacteriaceae bacterium | reverse complement strand
CTGGCAGCGGGCCTGTGCGAGCACGTGCTCACGGAGGGCCTGCCGCGCGCCCACAGCTGCATCCTCATCTCCCCGTGGCTCGACGCGTCGCTGTCCAACCCCGACATCGCCTACTACGAGGAAACCGACAAGCTGCTCACCGTGGACAGCCTGCTTGCCAGCGCGCGCAAATGGGCGGTCGACGGCGATTTGGAAGACTGGCACATCAGCCCGATCAACGGCTACGTGGGAGCGCTTCCGCCGGTGACGATGTTCGTGAGCACGAGCGAGATCATGTATCCCGACGTGCTGCGGTTCGAAGAGAAGCTGGTGGCGGCCGGCGTGCCGTGCAACCTGCAGCTTGGCCGGGACCAGTGCCACGACTACCCGCTGATCACCCCGAAGAAGACCAACGCGCTCGACGTGATCTACGCGGCCGTTCTGGAATAGAGGATCGGGGCAGGTGCGCGCAAGGCGGCGCGCACGGGGAGCATGCGCTACAGCAGTTCTTCCAGCGAGCGCACCGCACGGGTTGCGGTGGCCGCCAGGTCTTCGAACGTGCCCGTCTCGTCGCACTCGTACGTGCCCACCGTGCGCAGCCCTGCTGCGTTCATCGAGCGTATGGCGTAGAGCGCGTCGTCCACGCCCCAGGCCGTGTCGGCATCGGCGCCGATTGCCTCGAGCGTGTTCAGGTAGATGGCAGGGTCGCGCTTCGACAGGCCCACTTCATCGGTGGCCACGACTTCGCTGAAGTACTCCAGGATGCCCGCATGGCGCAGGCCCTCCTCCACGTAGCGCAGCGGGCTCGAGGTCACCACGGCGCAGGGGATGCCGTCGTTGCGCAGGGCCTCCAGCAGGGCTGCGGCGCCGGGCAGCGCCTGGGCCTGCGTGCGGTAGAACCCCATCAGGGAATCGTCCAGGAAGTCGAGCACGGCCTGGCTGCTCGTCCCCACGCCGTGCTTCTCGTGGAGCAGCAGGGCGCCTTGCGTGATGGGGGCCGAGCGGACGTCGTTGAGCTCTTCGAAGGTCAGCGGACGTGCGGCTTGCGCGATCAGCTGCTCTTCGGTTTCGTTCCAGATGTCCATGGTGTTGAGCAGGGTGCCGTCGCAATCGAACAGCACGCCGCTTGCACCGGCGAAAGCATGGGTCATGGGGTGCTCCTGCATTCGTGCGCTATTGGCAATGAAGCCTAATCGACCTGGATGAGCGAGAAGAACTCGATGTCGAGCTCCCGGGTGATGATCTCGCGCGGATGCAGGAACGCAAGCTCCATCAGGAAGGCCATGCCCACCACGCGCGCGCCCATCCGCTGGGCCAGTTTGGCCTGGGCCAGGGCCGTGCCGCCAGTAGCCACGAGGTCGTCCACCAACAGCACCACGTCGCCCTCGCTGAGCGCATCGACATGTATCTGCAGCTCGCTCGTGCCGTATTCCAGATCGTATTGTTCGTTGTAGGTTGCGCGGGGGAGCTTTCCGGGCTTGCGGGCGGGGATGAACCCGGCACCCAGGCGGTAGGCCACCGGGGCCGCCACCATGAACCCGCGCGCCTCGGCGCCGACGACCTTGGTTATACCGGCATCCTTGAAGTGGTCCACGATGCAGTCGATGACCGCTGCGAACCCGTCGGAGTCTGCCAGAAGCGGCGTGATGTCCTTGAATATGACTCCGGGCTCCGGGTAGTCGGGGATGCTTTTCACCAGGTGTTCGTATGCAAAGTCGCCCACGGCGCTCCTTTCGCCAAGCGACGCCCGCTGCGCCGCGATTTTTGCAGAGTCAAGTATACTTCAAAGACGGACGCGAGCCGTGCACGCGCGGGGGCGTGCGGCCCTCGATTGCGTGCAAGTATTTGGTAGAATTGCGCTAGCAAGAACCTGTACCGGGAGGAGACAGGCCGATGAAATGCAGCAGGTGCGGAGCCGAGCTCCCCGAGGGGGCCGTGTATTGCGGGGAATGCGGGAGCAAGGTCGAGTCATCGAAGCGAACCGATTCGAAGCCCCGGGGCCGCTCGACGCTTCAGGCGAGCAGGCGCCAGCGAAGGGCCACCGCCGATGACGCATCCACCGAAAGCGCTGTGGCGCAAACAACCCAGGAAGCAACCGAGGCGATCGATGCGATAAAGACGCAGCGACTGGTGGAGGCGGCTCCGGCAGCGGCCTCCGCTGCGGCTGCGGGTGCAGCCAGCCAGGCGCAGGAGACCCAGTCCTTTGCCGACGCCGCGGAGGCTGCGCCGCAAGATCTGAGCGAAGCGCCCACGAAGATGTTCGAGCCTGTGGACCTGAACGAGTCCGAACCAATGCCGCTTGAGGGCGGCTACGGAGCCTACGAAGAGCCCGTGGCGGACAGCGCGATGCGTCCCGTGATCGACCATCCCGACCGGGTGGTTTCCTATGCCGAAACCCAGCGCCGCCGGGGCCGTCGGGGCGCCATCGCGGCCGTGCTGTTGGCACTGGCGCTGCTCGGTGCCGCAGGGGCCGCCTGGTTCTTCACGCAGCAGGCCAATTCCGAAGCCGAAACCCAGGCGATCGTGAAGGAAAACGAAGAAAAGGCCCAGCAGGCGAAGCAGGAAGCCGAGGCTGCCCGCGCCCAGGAGGCCGAAGACGAGCGACTGCGCGGCCCGCGCAACGTCAAGTTCTCGGTGAGTGGCATCAACTACGACAGCAGTTCGACGCGCATTCCGCTGCAGATACTGGGAACCACGGCCGAAGGCGAATCGATCAACGAGACCCAGTTCGTCGGCAGCGACGGCAGCGGCGTGATGCTGCCGCCGGGCGAGTACTCGGCAACCGTGATGGCATCGCCGATGACGTCTGCGGGCATGATCTACACCATCCCCACCGATCCGATGGACTTCAAGATCTCGCAAGACGTGTATGGCGAGGTCATCACCGGGCAGGGCATCAT
>CACXFZ010000268.1 GCA_902767025.1 uncultured Coriobacteriaceae bacterium | reverse complement strand
GTGATGATCCTTTTCTTTTGGCTTTTAATATTCGCCACTGTACAATCCTCCATTGACACTATTGTTCGAGACGAAAACTACGAAAGCGTAACACAACCTCATCGGAATTTGTACTAGATGGATTGCTAAAATAAACTCAACGCACAAATAGACTTGAAACAGATAGGGCATATGACCACCAATTCAGAACAAATACGCAACTTCAGCATCATCGCTCACATCGACCACGGCAAGTCGACCCTCTCCGACCGCGTGTTGGAGTCGACCGGCACCGTGGCCAGCCGCGACATGCAAGAGCAGCTGCTGGACAGCATGGACATCGAGCGCGAGCGCGGCATCACGATCAAGAGCCAGGCGGTGCGCGTCGACTACCGTGCCGACGACGGGAAGCTGTACCACTTCAACCTCATCGACACGCCGGGCCACGTGGACTTCACCTACGAGGTCTCCCGCAGCCTGGCTGCATGCGAAGGGGCCGTGCTGGTCGTCGACGCCACGCAGGGCGTCGAGGCGCAGACGGTGGCCAACGCGATGATGGCGATGAACGCAAACCTCGAAATCATCCCGCTGATCAACAAGATCGACCTGCCCAGCGCCGAGCCGGAACGCGTCCGTGCCGAAATCGAGGACGCGCTGGCCATCCCCGCCGACGATGCCGTGCTGGCAAGCGGCAAGACGGGGGAGGGCGTGCACGATCTGCTCGAGGCGGTCGTGTACAACATCCCGGCTCCCACCGGCGATGCGAACGCACCGCTGCGCGCGCTGATATTCGACTCGTACTTCGACCCGTACCGGGGCGTGGTCGCCCTGGTGCGCGTGGTCGACGGCCGCCTGTCCAGGGGCGAGCGGGTGCGCATGATGGCCACCGGCGCCACGGCGCTGGCAGAGGAAGTGGGCATCCGCCGTCCGGCCGAGGTGGCGGTCGACGAGCTTTCCGTGGGCGAGGTGGGCTACCTGGTCACGGGCTTGAAGGACCCCAGCGAGGTGAAGGTGGGCGACACGGTCACGTTGGCCGTCGGCGGGGTGGAAGAGCCGCTGCCGGGCTACCGCGACGTCAAGCCCATGGTGTACACGGGCCTGTACCCGATCGACAGCGACCAGTACGCCGATCTGCGCGACGCGCTCGAAAAGCTCGTGCTCAACGACCCGGCCCTGGTCTACGAGGCGGAAACCTCGCATGCGCTGGGCTTCGGCTTCCGCGTGGGCTTTCTGGGGCTGCTCCACATGGAAGTGGTCAAGGAGCGCCTGGAACGCGAATTCGGGCTCGTCCTGCTGGCGACGGCGCCGAGCGTGGAATACCACGTCTACAAGACCGACGGCTCGATGGTGTCGCTGCATTCGCCGCAGGAGATGCCCGACCCCGGCGAGATAGAGCACGTCGAGGAGCCCTACCTGAAGGCGTCGATCCTGATTCCGCCCGACTACGTGGGCGCCGTGATGGATTTGACGGTTGCGCGGCGCGGCACGTTCAAGACGATGAACTACCTGTCGCAGACCACCGTCGAGATGACCTGGGAGATCCCGCTGTCGGAGCTGATCATGGACTACTTCGACAAGCTGAAGTCCTCGACCAAGGGGTACGCCTCTCTCGACTACGAGTTTCTGGGCTACCAGCCGTCGAACCTGGTCAAGCTCGACATCCTGCTTTCCGGCAAGCCCATCGACGCGCTGTCGTTCATCGTGCACCGCGACAAGGCATACGACCGCGGGCGCGTGCTGTGCGAGAAGCTGAAGGGCATCATTCCGCGGCAGATGTTCGAAGTGCCCATCCAGGCTGCGATAGGCGGGCGCGTGCTCGCACGACAGACCGTGGGCGCGAAGCGCAAGGACGTGCTTGCCAAGTGCTACGGCGGCGACATCACCCGCAAGCGCAAGCTGCTCGAGAAGCAGAAGGCGGGCAAGAAGCGCATGAAGGCCATCGGCAACGTTGAAGTGCCCCAGGAAGCATTCATGGCGATTTTGAAAGTGGACGAGTAATGGCGCGCCAAGATTACGACTGGGTCGACGACCCGTTCAACGACAAGAAGAACGAAGAGCTCAAGCAGAGCGCCCAGCGAAACGTGCTCGTGAGCGGCGGGTGCTTCGTCGTGGTCGCGATCGCGGCGGTGGCCATCATGCTGTTCCTGCTGGCGAGCGCCGCTGCCAGCTCGCTGTAAGGACGCACGGGCCCTGCCATGGATCGGGCACGCGATTTCCTCTCGAAGCATCGTGTCATGCTGGCGCCCATGGCGGGCGTGAGCGACGTGGCGATGCGCCAGCTCTGCCTCGAGCAGGGTGCCGCGCTCGCGTTCACCGAGATGGTCAGCTCCAAGGGCCTGAGCTTCGCGAACAAGAAGACCGAGCACCTGCTCGATTTGGCCCCCAACGAAACCCAGGTGGGCGTCCAGCTGTTCGGGCACGAGCCGCAGGTGATGGCAAGCCAGGCGGCCTGGGTCGAAGAGCACCTGGGTGCATTCCTGGCCGTCATCGACATCAACATGGGCTGTCCCGCGCGCAAGATCGTCTCGAAAGGCGATGGGGCGGCGCTGATGAACGACCCTGTGCTCGCGTCCCGGGTTATCGAACGCGTGAGGCAGGCGGTGTCGGTGCCGGTGTCGGTGAAGTTCAGGCGCGGCTACCGCGAAGGGGAAGAGACCGCCCCCGCCTTCGCGCGCATGGCGTGCGAGTCCGGCGCGTCGTGGGTCTGCGTGCACGGCCGCTTCGCCGAACAGCTCTACCGCGGTACGTCCGAGCGGGCATGCATCGCGCGCTGCAAGCAGGCGGTGGACATCCCCGTGGTGGGAAACGGCGACGTGTTCGCCGGCCAGGACGCGGCCGACCTCGTGCGCGACACGGGGTGCGACGCGGTGCTGGTCGCGCGCGGGGCCCAGGGCAACCCCTGGCTGTTCGCGGATTGCGTGCGTGCCCTGGAGGGCAAGCCTGCGCCCGCACCTCCCGCGCCCCACGAGCGCGTGAACATGGCGCGCCGCCACACGCAGCTTTTGCACGAGCACGACCCGCGCCTGGTGGTGCGGATGCGCAAGCATGCGTGCTGGTACGTCAAGGGACTGCCGGGCGCCAGCGCCGCGCGCCATGCCCTGACGTCGTGTTCGACCCTCGAAGAGTTCGACGCCGTGTTCGACGAGATCGCCGCCCGCTGCGCCAGTGCGGATGCGGGCGCGGACGAGAAAGGTGCCCCCGATGCGTGATCCGTTCAAAGCTCTCTACATCCACGTGCCCTTCTGCGCGCAGCGCTGCAAGTACTGCGACTTCGAAACGTGCGCGGTCAGCCCCGACGACCCCGCGCTCGACGAGTACGCCGAGCAGATGGCCATGGAGGTGCGTGCAAGCGCCAAAGACGGTTTGCTCGACCACGTGAAGACCGTCTACCTGGGCGGCGGCACGCCGACGTTTCTGGGCACGAAGCGCCTGACGCAGATCCTCTACGCCCTTTCGCTGTACAAGTCGATCGGCGATCTGGACGAGTTCACGATCGAGGCGAACCCCGACAGCCTCGACGAGCGCCTGGTCGCCGACGTGTGGGCGATGGGCGTGAACCGCATCTCGATCGGCGTGCAGAGCTTCGACGACGACGTGCTGCGCGTGCTCGGCAGGATCCACGACGCAGCGGGGGCCGAGCGCGCCATCGCCTGCGCGGCCACCAGGTTCGACAACATCAGCGTCGATCTGATGTGCGGCGTTCCCGGCCAGAGCCTGGCGTCGTTCGAGGACAGCCTGCACCGCGCGCTTGCGGCGGGGGCCAAGCACATCAGCGTCTACCCGCTGACCATCGAGCCGGGAACCCCGTTTTTCGAGATGGTGTCCCGCGGCGAGCTGGCCGAGCCCGACGACGATGCGCAAGCCGATGCGATGGAGTGCGCCCAGGCGGTGCTCGAGGCGGCGGGCATGCACCGCTACGAGGTGGCGAGCTACGCCTTCGACGGCTACGAGTGCCAGCACAACATCGCCTATTGGACGGGCGTGCCCTACCTGGGGCTGGGACCGTCCGCCGTTTCGATGGTGCAAGACGACGCGCGCCGCATGCGCAAGCAGTACGACATGATCGTCGAGGACCTGGGCAGGGCAGACATGGTGGCCGAAGACCTGATGCTGCGCATGCGCATGAGCGCCGGCGTCGACGACGGGTTCTACCAGCGCGCCTTGCAAGACCTTCCCAACCTGCCCCAGATCATGGATGGGCTGGTGCGCGACGGCCTGGTCGAGCACAGGGACGGCGCCTGGCGGCCCACCGCGCGCGGATGGCTGTGCGGCAACGAGCTCTACGGCGCCTTCATGCCTTAAAGCCAGCCGCCCGCCAGGCCGTTCGAGAAGGCCAGCGGGCCTGCAGGTCCCTTTCTTACATGTTGGTGTCTTTTCCCGTGGCTGCGAAGAGCGCTGATAGAATGTAGTGTTGCATATGCTCACGGCAGAAAGGGCAGCTGTGCTTTCCGACAGACGACAACGCGTGCTCGCGGCTTTGATAGAGGAGTACGTCTCGCAGGCGATGCCTGTGGGCTCGCGCACGCTCGTCGAGAAGCACCACCTGGGCGTCAGCCCCGCAACGGTGCGCAACGAGCTTTCGGTGCTCGAAACGGAAGGCTACATCACGCAGCCCCACACATCTGCTGGGCGCATTCCCACCGACGTGGGGTACCGCTCGTTCGTCGACGATTTGCTGGCGCGCGAGCTGTCGGACGACGAGGCCGACGAGGCCCGCCTGGAGGCGGCGCGCCGGATGCGCGAGAGCGCCACGGAGCTGGACGAGCTCCTCGAGCAGACGACCGCCGTGCTTGCGCGGATCACCGACTGCCTCTCGATCGTCGTGGCGCCCACAAACGTGAAGATGCGCATCAAGCAGGTGAGCTTCGTCCAGCTCGACGTGCGCCGCGTGCTCATCGTCGTGGTGACCGACGACGGCCAGGTGATGAACCGTTCGGTCGAGTTCGCCGAAGAGGTGCGCGCAGACGAGCTTTCCCGCGTGCAGCAGGCCATCATGGCCATCGCCGCCGATTGCGAGGTGCACGATTTCCATGCGCAGACGCTGGGCGCGAAGGCCGAAGCGCTGCAGACGCCGCTTGCCCACGCGCTGGTCGAGGAGCTCTCGGCCTGCCTGAAGCAAGCCGACGCGCAGCACGCCCACCGGCTGGGCCTGTCCACGTTGATGCGCCAGCCCGAATTCAGCCGCTCGCAGTCGCTGATCCCGGTGCTGCAGATGTTCGAAGACGACACGGTGCTCTTGCAGATGCTGTCCCAGTCGGGTACCGTTCCCGAGGCGGGCGACGGCACCTTCGTGCGCATAGGAAGCGAGAACAACAACGAGAACCTCAGCGGGGTCTCGGTTGTGGCAAGCCGGTACGGATGGGGCTCCTCGGAGGGCATCGTCGCCGTCATCGGCCCGACAAGGATGGATTACGCCCAGGTCATCCGGGCGGTTCGCGCGGCGCGCGGAGCGCTGCAGGA
The DNA here is from genome assembly GCA_902767025.1 of uncultured Coriobacteriaceae bacterium. Lineage (GTDB taxonomy): Bacteria > Actinomycetota > Coriobacteriia > Coriobacteriales > Eggerthellaceae > CACXMZ01. Next base: position 8,972 of record CACXFZ010000268.1, on the reverse strand, counting down.
CGAATAGGAAACAACGAAAGGCAGGCATCGGCTGCACCATGGCTAGGGACCTCTACGAAGTAATCGGCGTACCGAAGAACGCCACCGACGAAGAGATCAAGAAGGCGTTTCGCCGCAAGGCCCGCGAGCTGCACCCTGATGTCAACAAGAGTGCCGACGCCGAAGAGCAGTTCAAGGAGCTCAACGAAGCCTACGACGTGCTCTCGGACCCCAACAAGCGCGCGCAGTACGACCGGTTCGGCACCATCCCCGGTGCATCGGGCGGTCCGCAGTACGTGGACTTCGAGGACCTGTTCGGTGGCTTCAACATGGGGGATCTGTTCTCGAGCTTCTTCGGCGGCATGGGCGGCGCGGGCGCGATGCGCCGCGAAGGCCGCGACATGGGCGTGGGCCTGCGCCTGACGCTGGAAGAGGTCGCAACCGGCTGCAAGAAGGAGATCGCCTACGACCGCCTGGCCCCCTGTCCCGACTGCGACGGCACGGGCCTGGGCGAAGGCGGCAAGCAGGTCACGTGCACCGAATGCGGTGGGCGCGGACGGGTGATGACCGTGCAGCGCACGATGTTCGGCGACATGCAGGCCTCCACGACCTGCCCCGCATGCCAGGGCACGGGCCAGAGCATCGAAAACCCCTGCACGGAATGCTCCGGCCAGGGACGCGTGCCCGACCACCAGCGCATCACCGTCGAAGTGCCCGTGGGCATCCGCGACGGGCAGCAGCTGCGGCTGGGCGGTTTCGGCGAAGCCGGCATGCAGGGCGCGCAGAGCGGCGATCTGATCGTCACCTGCCGCATCATTCCCCACGAGTACTTCGAGCGCGACGGCGACAACCTGCACACGCGCGTGAACGTGTCGATCGTGCAGGCGAGCCTGGGCGCCGAAATCGAGGTCGACGGCATCTTCGAAGACGAGAAGGTGGCCGTGCGCATCCCCGAAGGGTGCCAGCATGGCCAGGTGGTGCGCACGCGCGGCTTCGGCATGCCGCGGTTCCGCAGCTCGGCGCGCGGCGACCTGTTCACCCACGTGAACATCGAGGTGCCGCGCAAGCTGTCGAAGCGCGAGCGCGAGCTGCTCGAGCAGCTGGCAGAGGAGATGGGCGAGAAGCGCAACTCCCCGCGCACGCCGCTGCAGAAGATCAGGGACGCTTTCAACTAGCGTGAGCAGTGGATGCGCATCAGCGCCTGTGCGGCGCGTGCGCGATGCGAGGAGCGCGTGCCATGAGCTTGCATAGGTTCTTCTTGGACAACCAGGTGCTTGCCGACGAAGACGGGGAGGTCTTCGCGCTGCGCCTGTCTTCCAGCGACTTCAACCATGCCCGCGTGCTGCGCCTGCAGCCCGGCGAGCACATCGCCGTCGTCGATGCGGCAAGCGACTACTTCGAGTGCGAGGTCGCATCCTTCGACGACGACCTGTTCGTGCGCATCGCGCGCCACGAGCACGCCCGCGAGACGGGCCCGGTGGTGATGCTGCTGCAGGGCCTGTGCAAATCCGACAAGTTCGACGAGGTCGTGCGCCACGCATCCGAAGTGGGCGTGTCGGCGTTCGTGCCGCTCGTCTGCGAGCGCAGCGTGGTCAAGCTCGACCAGCGCAAGGCGGCGTCGCGCGTCGAGCGGTGGCGAAACGTCGCGAAGAGCGCCGCGATGCAGGCGGGGCTGGATGCCATACCCGAAGTGGCCGATGTTGCGACCGTGCAAGACGCGTGCGCGCTGCTCGCCAATGCGACCTGCGTGCTCGTGTGCTGGGAAGAGGCGCGCGCCTTGTCGATCGGCGATGCCCTGTCGCGCGCGCTGACGGCCATGCAGACGCCCCGCGCCGACGCCCGCGTGGCGGTGGTGGTCGGACCCGAAGGGGGCCTGGCCGAGCACGAGGTGGAACAGCTGCTGGGCAGCAACCGGCATGCGTACGCGGTCTCGCTCGGTCCCACGATCCTGCGCACGGAAACCGCCGGCGTCGTGGCACCGGCGCTTGCGCTCTACGAGTTGGGCGGCTTGCAGTGAACTTCGCCTGCGTGAACCTGGGATGCAAGGTCAACCGCGTCGAGATCGACACGGTGGCTTCCGCCTTGCTCGGATCGGGATGGACTCAGGCGCCCGACGACGCCGACGTCGTGATCGTCAACACGTGCACGGTCACCGGCGAGGCCGACCGCAAGACGCGCAAGGAAATCAACCGGGCTCTGGCAAGGCATCCCGCAGCCCAGGTGCTGGTGACAGGATGCGCCGCAGCCATCGACCCCGATGCGCTGCGGGCTCTCTCTCCCCGGGTGAGCATCGTGCCCAAGGACGAGGTGGTTTCCTTCTGCACCGCGCTGGGCGGGGACGTGCCGGATGCAAGCTCGGACCGTGTGCGTTCGGGCGAGGGCTTCCGCACGCGCGTGGGCATCAAGATGCAGGACGGCTGCGACAACGCATGCACCTACTGCATCGTGCACGTGGCCCGCGGCCCGGCACGCAGCATGCCCTACGGTTCGTGCCTGCGCCAGGCGCTCGACCTGCACCGCGCCGGCGTGCGCGAGCTCGTGCTCACCGGCATCGACTTGGGCGCATACCGCGACGACGGCAAGACCATCGCCGATTTCGCGGCCGACGTGCTCGAGCAGGCGCCGGGCATGCGCATCAGGATATCCAGCGTCGAGCCGAACACCGTCGACGACAAGCTCGTGTCGCTGCTGGCAAGCGCCGACGGCATGCTCTGCCGCCATCTGCACATGCCGTTGCAGTCCGGCAGCAGCAGGGTCCTGTCCCAAATGGGGCGACGCTACGACCGCGACGGCTTCGCGCGCATCGTCGAGCTGCTCTACGAGCGGGTTCCGGCACTGTCGCTTTCCACCGACTGCATCGTGGGCTTTCCCGGCGAGACCGACCGGGACTTCTCCGACACGGTGGCTCTCGCGCGGCAATGCGCGTTTTCCCGCATCCACGTGTTTCGCTACTCGCGGCGCGAGGGCACGCCCGCGGCAGACCGCGACGACCAGGTCGAAGCACCGGTGAAGGCCGAGCGCGCCCAGCAGCTGGCCGAAGTCGCGGCGGACCTGCGGCGTGAAGAAGGAGGGAAACGCATAGGCAACCGCGAACTTGTGTTGGTAGAATCGCAGGGACGCGGAATGAGCGAATCGTATTTCCCCGTGCGCTTCGGGACGGCCGAAGGCGCCGGGTTCGAGCCGGGGAGTTTGGTGGAGTGCACCTTGCGGCACTTCGGAGAGGATGGTGTGTTCACCGTATGACAAGCGATACCAGCGTTGCCTTGAGCGTGCCCGACGGGGTGGAGATGCCCCTGCTCGTGGGCCCGCACGACGAATTGCTCCGCATCGTGCAGGACGCCTTCGACGCGCGCATCACCGTGCGCGGCGACGCCATAACCCTGTCGGGCGAGTCGGCCGAGGTCCAGGCGCTCACGTCGCTGTTCTCCGAGCTGATAAAGTCGGTCGAGGCCGGCGGGGTGCCGGACCAGGCGCAGGTCAGGCGCACCATCGACCTGATGCGCTCGGGGGAGTTCTCGGGCGATGCGCTTCGCGAAGACATCATCCTGACCTACCGCGGGCGCGCGCTGCGCCCGAAGACGCCCGGGCAGAAGCGCTACGTCGATTCGATGCGCAAGAACACCATCACCTTCGGCATCGGACCCGCCGGCACCGGCAAGACCTACCTTGCGATGGCCATGGCGGTGGCGGCGCTGCGCCGCAAGGAAGTGGGCCGCATCGTGCTCACGCGCCCGGTGGTGGAGGCGGGGGAGAGCCTGGGCTTTCTGCCGGGAACCCTCAACGAGAAGGTGGACCCCTACATCAGGCCGCTCTACGACGCCCTGTTCGACATGACCGACATGGAGCGCGCCAAGCGGCTGCTCGACGACGGCATCATCGAGATCGCGCCGCTTGCGTTCATGCGCGGGCGCACGCTCAACGACAGCTTCATCATCCTGGACGAGGCGCAGAACACCACGCCCGAGCAGATGAAGATGTTCTTGACCCGTCTGGGTTTCGCCTCGAAGATGGTGGTCACCGGCGACGTGACGCAGATGGACCTTCCGCACGGGGTCTCGGGGCTCAAGGACGCCCGCCGCGTGCTCGAGGGCATGGACGACATCGCGTTCTGCGACTTCACCGGCAAGGACGTCGTGCGCCATTCGCTGGTGGCGAGCATCGTGTCGGCCTACAGCGCCCATGATGCGGGCGATGCGCAGAAGCGGACGGAGGAGCGCTGATGGACATCACGGTCATCCACGAATACTCGGACACACAGATCGAGCGCATGGACATCGAAGGCCTTGCGCGCCTGGTGGCCGAGCAGGAGGGGAAGCCCGACAGCACCGAGTGCTCGATCAGCTTCGTCACCGACGAGGCGATCGCCGAGCTCAACCAGGACTACCGCGGCAAGGAAGGGCCCACCGACGTGCTGAGCTTCGAGTGCGACGGGCTCGACGACGAGTTCTGTGCGCCCGAAGACGGCGACTGCTACCAGCTGGGCGACATCGTGATCGCCACCGACGTCGCCAAGCGCCAATGCGGCGAATACGGAAACACGCTCGAGCAGGAGATCGAGCTTTTGTGCGTGCACGGCATGTTGCACCTGTGCGGCTGGGACCACCTCGAAGACGACGAGGCGCTGGCCATGGAGGCGCGCGAGCGCGAGCTGTTGGACATGTGGAGGGGCAGGTAGTTGCGAAGATGAAGCCCGATGGCAGCAAGACAGGTTTGGTCGAGTCGTTCTCGTACGCCCTGCAGGGCCTGGAGGTCGTGGCGCGTGGGCGCAACTTCCGCATCCAGGCGGCGGTGGGCGCTGCGGCGATCGTGCTCGGCTTCGTGTTCGGCATCAGTGCGACTGAATGGATCGTCATCATCGCGTGCATCGGGGTCGTGCTCGGCTTCGAATGCGTGAACACGGCGATCGAGGAGGCTATCGATCTAGGCTGTCCCCGGCGCGACCCGCGTGCGAAGCTGGGCAAGGACGCCGGGGCGGGGGCCGTGCTCATCGTCTCGCTTGCCGCGCTTGCGGTGGGCATGATCGTCTTCCTGCCGCGCATCGTGGGGGTGTTGATGCCATGAGTGCCGCGGAAACCCTAGAAGCAGGCGGACGGTTCCATTCGGGATTCGTCACGTTCGTGGGAAGGCCCAACGCGGGCAAGTCAACGCTGCTCAACCGCATCGTCGGGCGCAAGATCGCCATCACCAGCTCCACGGCGCAGACGACGCGCCACCGGCTCACCGGCGTGCGCACCACCGACACCTGCCAGCTGGTGATCGTCGACACCCCGGGGCTGCACAAGCCCCACGACGCGCTGGGCCAGGAACTGAACGAAAGCGCCCTGCAGGCTTTGGACGGCGTGGACTGCGTCGCGTTCCTGCTGGATGCGAGCAAGCCGGCGGGGCGGGGCGACGAATGGGTTGCCCAGCACGTGGCCCGGCTCGACGCGGCGAAGATCCTGGTGGTGAACAAGGCCGACCTGGTCGAGCAGGACGTGGTCGACGCGCAGGTTGAGGCGGCCCGGCCGTGGGCTGACTGGGATGCCGTGTGCGTGCTGAGCGCGCGCACGGGCGCGGGCGTGGACGAGTTCGTGGATGCGGTGTCGTCGCTGTTGCCCGAAGGACCGCATTGGTTCCCGGCCGACATGGACACCGATCAGCCCGAAGAGGTGATGGTCGCCGAGTTCATCCGCGAGAAGATCCTGAGAAGCTTCCGCGACGAGGTGCCGCATGCGATCGGCGTGGCCGTCGAGGAGATGGAATACGTCAAGCGCTCGGACCTGATGCGCATCTACGCGCTCATCTACGTGGAGCACGACAGCCAGAAGGGCATCATCATCGGCAAGGGCGGGCAGGCGCTGAAAGAGATCGGCACCCAGGCCCGCGCCGATCTGGAGTCGCTGCTGGGATGCCGCGTGTTTCTGGACCTGCGCGTGAAGGTGAAGAAGAACTGGCGGCGCGACGTGAACCAGATCCGCCGCTTCGGATACGGCCAGGGCATCTGATGGCTTCGCGAAGCTATGCCGCACGCGTGATGGTGCTGCGCAAGCGCAAGCTTTCCGAATCCGACTTGGTACTGCAGCTGCTCAAGCAGGACGGCTCGCTGGTCGATGCGGTTGCCAAGGGCGCACGCAAGCCCACGAACACCTTCGCCACGCGCATGGAGGTGTTCAACGTGTGCGATTGCCTGCTGGCCCGGGGCCGCAATCTCGATGTGCTCACCGAGGCGCGCGTGGTGTCTGCCCGCGAGGCCGTGCACGCCGCGCCGCGGCTCTACTACGCGGCGGCCCCGATCGCCGACTGCATTTCCCGCACGGCGCAGCCCGACTTGGCCGTCGAGCGCCTGTTCGACATGGCCGACGCCGCGCTCGAGCACCTGGCGCACATCGATCCGGCGCATGCCGTCGTCGTGCCCGCCGCCTACCTGATCAAGCACGTCTCGCTGCTGGGCGTGCGCCCGGGCCTGTTCCAGTGCGTGACCTGCGGCGTCGATGTGCGCACGCACGCCTCCACGACGCCGTTTTCGATCGAGGACGGGGGCGTGCTCTGCCCGGAATGCGCCCGCGAGCGCGCCTGCATCCACCTGGGCACGCGCATGCTCGGAAACTGCCGCCTGCTGCTGGGCTCCACTTTCGACCAGGTCGTTGAAAACCCCTTGGCCGCGCAGGACGCCTTCGACGTGCTGGGCTTCGAGCACCGGTGGCTGCGCGACCAGCTGGGCGTGTCGAGCAAGGCGCTGCAGCAGCTGCTCAGCTGCACGCTGTTCGACTAGTCGCCCACAACGCCTGCACAATCGTTTGCGCGCACCGGCGCGTATGCCTATAATGTGCGGGCTGCAAAAACGCAGCAATGCTTCCCGCTTGGATGGCATGCGCCACCTGGCTTGCAATCTCAGCAGGGAGTGGACAATACCGGTGCCGCCTTTGTGGTTGGCAGGAAAAGAAAGGTGGGAATCATGGCTGACAAGCTTAGCATTTCCAAAGAACGCACTGCGGAGCTCATCAAGGAGTTCGGCCAAGGTGACAACGACTCGGGCAGCGCTGCCGTCCAGGTCGCCATCCTGTCCGAGCGCATCCGCAACCTCACCGAGCACCTGAAGGTGCACAAGAAGGACAACCACACGCGCCGTGGCCTGATGATGCTCATCGGTAAGCGCCGCGGCCTTCTGAAGTACATCAAGAACCGCGACATCCAGGAATACCGCGACCTGATCGCAAAACTCGGTATCCGCGACAACATCTAGCAATTGCAGGCAGGCCCGCAGAAGCGGGCTTTCCTGTAAGTTGGGTGGCATCCACCCGCGCACGACGAAGTCGTGCACACCGGTCGGCCGTGCAGGGCATGGTTGCTCGGGCAAGGCGCAAAGGAACGGCGCGTTGCGAAGAAGCCTTGATGCAATAGGGCATCGAGGGAGACGAAAGAGAGAACATGGAAAAGATCGTTGAAGAGTTTGAGTTGTACGGCAAGACCTACCGTTTCGAGACGGGCGAGCTGGCCAAGCAGGCGTCCGGTGCGGTGCTCGTCACCCAGGGCGACACGACCTGCCTGGTCACGGCCGTCGTGTCGAAGGAGGAGAAGGACTACGACTTCTTCCCGCTGACGGTTGACTTCATCGAGAAGATGTACGCCGTTGGCAGGATCCCCGGCGGCTACCTGAAGCGCGAGGCGCGTCCCAGCGACAAGGGCACCCTCACGGCCCGCATGATCGACCGTCCCATCCGCCCCGGGTTCCCCGACGGCTTCAAGCAGGAAGTGCACGTCGTTGCCACGACGTTCGTGTGCGACCACGTCAACCAGCCCGACTGCATCTGCGTCAACGGCGCCAGCGCGGCGCTGATGGTCGCCGGCGCCCCGTTCGAGGGTCCTGCGGCCTGCGTGCGCATTGCGCGCAACATCGAAACCGGCGAGTTCATCGTGAACCCGACCTTCGAGGAGGAAGAGCTCAGCGACCTGGAGCTCACGATCGCGGGTACCGCCGAGTACATCAGCATGGTGGAAGCCGGCGCCCAGGAGATCTCCGAGCAGGACATGCTCGCCGCGATGGAGTTCGGCCAGAAGGCCATCGCCGAGTTCTGCGCCGCACAGCAGCGCTTCCTCGACCGCGTCAACCCCGAGCCCATGGAGTACAAGGTGCATGTGGCCGATCCCCAGATCGCCACGCGCGTCGACGCCCATGAGCCCGAGATGGAAGCGGCCCTGAAGGATGCCGACAAGCTCTCGCGCGTCGCCAACGTCGAAGCGCTGAAGGCCACGATCAAGGAGCAGGACTTCACCGACGAGGAGCGCGAAGCGTGGGGCAGCGACATCGCCGCCGCCTGCAAGGCGCTCGAGAAGCGCGTGATGCGCAAGATGGTCATCGAGACGGGCGAGCGCGCCGACGGCCGCACGTCGCACGAGATCCGTCCCCTGCACATCGTGCCGGGCTACCTGCCCCGCGTGCATGGCAGCGGCCTGTTCCAGCGCGGCCAGACCCAGGCTCTTTCCGTGTGCACGCTGGGCACGCTGCGTGACGGCCAGCGCCTGGACACGATCGACCCCGCCGAAGGCAAGCGCTACATGCACCAGTACAACTTCCCGCCGTACTGCACCGGCGAGGTGGGCCGCATGGGTGCGCCCAAGCGCCGCGAGATCGGCCATGGCGCCCTTGCCGAGCGCGCCCTGATTCCCGTGCTGCCCGACGAGGACAGCTTCCCCTACGCCATCCGCGTCGTCTCCGAGGTCCTCGAGTCCAACGGCTCGTCCTCGATGGCGTCCACCTGCGGCTCCACGCTGGCCCTGATGGATGCGGGCGTGCCGATCAGCGCCCCCGTCTCGGGCATCGCGATGGGCCTGATCAAGGAAGGCGACCAGGTGGTCATCCTGTCCGACATCCAGGGCCTGGAAGACTTCCTGGGCGATATGGACTTCAAAGTCTGCGGCACCTCCAAGGGCATCACGGCTCTGCAGATGGACAACAAGGCCCGCGGCCTGTCCACCGAAATCCTGGGTCGTGCGCTTCAGCAGGCCAAGGAAGG
>CACXFZ010000267.1 GCA_902767025.1 uncultured Coriobacteriaceae bacterium | reverse complement strand
TTCCGAGAACACGGTGCGCACGCACTCGAAGCACATCTACACCAAGCTCGACATCCATTCGAAAAGCGAGCTGTCCGAACTGCTCGACCGCATGGACCTGTCGGGGCTGGGGTAGGCCGGAGCTGCCGTTCCTAGGCGAACCGCGTGCACGCGGGGCACTTGGTTTCGCCTTCCTTGGGCTTGAAGGGCCGCTGGCATTTCTCGCACACGGCGACGTCGATCGGCATGGCCTTGAGCATCGGAACGTTGCTCGTGCGCACCCGGTCCCACCCGTACAGGGCCTGCTCGATGCAGCTCAGGTAGCACAGGCCGCACTGGGTGCATTTGCTTGCCTGGTGGATGAGCACTTGGGCTTCGGTGTCGATATGCGCGGCTTCCAGTTCTTCGTCGGTCAGGTGCAGCTTGTTGTTGGGCGCCTCGGGCACGCGCACGTCGATCGCGTCGTGGGGGCACATCAGCGCGCACACGTTGCAGCCGCGGCAGGTGTCTTCCAGCGACAGCACCGGCCAGGTCACCGGCACGGCATCGTCTGCCTGGATGTGGGCTTCCAGCACTTCCAGCAGCAGGGCGCGGTAACACGACATCGTGGGCTTCTGGTCGCCTTCGACGAGCATGCTCGCGCCGCTGCGGGCGGTGTCGGCAAGCGATTGGAAGGCAAGGCGCTTGTTGGCTCCATCTGCTGTGGCGGTGTGCTTCGACATGCTCACCAGCTCCGAGAACTCGTCCCTGCCCAGGAATTCCCGGAGCTTGGCCACCAGGGCCTTCACGCCGAGCACCAGGTTCTCGTGCGGGCAGGAGCTGCACGGGTGGGCGAGCAAGGCCAACCCGCCGGACAGCGCTGCGGCGGCACAGAGCTCCCAGGGCACGGCCGACAGGCAGCTGCAGGGCACGTCGGCCTTCTCGGTCGAGCGCGGGCAGCCGAACGAGACCGCGTCGTCCAGCTCCAGGATGCGGCGCTTCACGTCTTCGAAGCTCGTCGACGACTGGTTGATGGCCGACGTGGGGCACGCGGTCACGCACAGGTTGCAGTCGGTGCATCCGGTCCATTGCACGTTCTTCGCATGCACCTGGATGCCTTCCGGGCAGGCGGCGGTGCAGGCGGTGCACGGCGTCTTGCGCTGTATCGTGTTCAGGCACAGGTGGTCCAAGCGCATGGGATGATGTTCGTGCGACCAATACCCCCAGGCGTACAACGCGATGTCGTCTGCTAGTGCCATGCTTCTCCTTTCGTCACGCACCATGGTAAAGCATCCGAGGCCCCGCGTTGCAGACGAGGCCTTCGAGCGGGGCCGGGCGGTGCCCGATTCGGCCCGATGCCGCCATCTGGCGTAGGCGTTTGGTGGGGAGTGGGCTGCCGGGAGCGCCTGCGTGGCAAGCTGGGATAGAATCGTTTGCGCAACAAATCGCATGAACAGAAGGGATTGCCGTGCTTTTCGAGGCATTGAAGGCGTTTGTCATCGGTCTGGTGGAGGGCATCACCGAATGGCTGCCCATTTCGTCCACGGGCCACATGATCCTGGTCGACGAGTTCCTGAAGCTGGACGTGAGCGACCAGTTCCTGGCGATGTTTCTGGTGGTCATCCAGATCGGCGCCATCCTTGCCGTGGTCATCCTGTACTTCCACAAGCTCAACCCGTTCAGCTCGCGCAAGACGCCCCAGGAGCGCAAGAGCACCTGGCGGTTGTGGGGCATGGTCGTCATCGGATGCATCCCGGCGGCCGTGGTGGGCCTGCTTTTCGACGACTGGGTAAACGAGCATTTCTACAACGCGACCGTGGTGGCGTCCATGCTCATCCTGTACGGCATCGTCTTCATCGTCATCGAGCGGTCGAACCGCAAGAAGGCTGCCCGTCTTGCCCCGGCGCGCGGCAGGCATGCGCGCGGGGCCGAAGGCGAGGCCGACATGGCTCTGTTCAAGATCGCCGAGGTCGACGACATCGACATTCCCACGGCGCTCAAGATCGGCCTGTTCCAGTGCCTGGCCATCGTTCCCGGCACCAGCCGCAGCGGCGCCACGATCATCGGCGGCATGCTCGCCGGTTGCTCGCGCGTGGCCGCCACCGAGTTCACCTTCTTCTTGGCCATCCCGATCATGCTCGGTTGGGGCGCGGTGAAGGTGCTGAAGTTCCTGGTGGGCGGCCTGAGCATGACGAGCACCGAATGGGTGGTGCTGGCCGTGGGCATGGCCACGGCGTTCGTGACGTCGATCATCGCAATCAAGTTCCTGATGGGATACATCAAGCGCAACGACTTCACGGCGTTCGGCTGGTACCGCATCGTCGTGGGCATCGTGGTGCTGGGCTATTTCGGCCTCAAGGCCGCTGGCGTGTTCTAACACGGGGAGGCGCTCATGTACGACAAGGACAAGCTCGCAACCGCCCTGCAGGCCTGCTGCGATGCCGACGGCATCCTGCGCGACGAGCCGCTTGCCGGCCACACGACGTTTCGCATCGGCGGGCCCTGCGACTTCTTCGTTTCGCCTAAAAGCGCCGAAGGCGTGCAATGCGCCCTGCAGGCGGCGCGGGACTGTCAAGCCCCTGTGCATGTGCTCGGCTGCGGCAGCAACGTGCTCGTGGCCGACGAGGGCATACCGGGCCTGGTCCTGCATCTGGGCGAGGCCTTTTCCGAGATCCGC
>CACXFZ010000266.1 GCA_902767025.1 uncultured Coriobacteriaceae bacterium | reverse complement strand
GATTACAGGATAAGGGCGCTCATCGCCAGCATCATGAATTCCTACCCTGTCGGCGCTCTCATGTTTCTCGAGTTCGGCGGGGACACGGTGCGCTTCAGGAGGCGGCTCTTTACCGGGGCCACCAAAGACACCATCCCTGACTGCCTTGTCTTGGACGGTCAGCAGCGGCTCACCTCGATTTACAATGCGATGTACTGCACCACCCCCGTTCCGACCAAAACGGAGAAGGGCCAGGCCACAAAGAGGTACTACTACCTTGACGTGCGCAGCTGCCTTGACGACGAGATCGACACGGTCGATGCGATTCTGTCCATCCCCGACGATCGCCAGGTAAAGTCGAATTTTGGCCGTGACATCGAGCTCGACCTCTCAACCCGCGAGAAGGAGTTCAAGGAGCTGATGTTCCCCTTAAGCATCGTCTTCGACACATCAGAGTGGCTGGCGTGGACCAACGGATGCAAGCAGCATTACGGGTACGAGGATGCCGAGAAGGCGAAGCTTATCGATGAGTTCATCTCGAGGATTCTCGTGAGCATCCAGAACTACAAGGTGCCGGTCATAACACTGGAGAAGGAGACGCCCAAAGAGGCTGTGTGTCAGGTATTCGAGAATGTAAACACGGGTGGCGTCTCGCTCACCGTCTTCGAACTCGTAACCGCATCGTTCGCCGCCGACAACTTCCCTCTCAGGGAGGATTGGGAAGGTGACGAGAAGACGGGCACGTCTGGCAGGTCAACGCGAATGGTCGAAGAGTCTCCGCTTCTGGAGGGCGTGACCGCGACCGACTTCCTCACCTCATTGACATTGGTGTCGAGGTACTGGATTTGGAAGAACGGCGGCGCGGCGGTAAGCTGCAAGAAGAAAGACGTCCTGTCCCTGACTTTGGAGGAATACAAGAAGTATGCAGACGCCCTCGAAGCCGGTTTTGTGCAAGCTGCGCACTTCCTTGGGGAACAGCACATCTACTCGACCAACGACACCCCCTACTCGACACAGCTGATCCCCCTTTCGGCGTTGTGCGCAATCCTGGGGAACAGGGCCCAGGACTCCGAGGTGCGCAAGAAGCTTGCGCGGTGGTATTGGTGCGGAGTCTTCGGCGAGATGTACGGCGGAGCGAACGAGACCAGGTATGCAAACGACGTGACAGGCGTTATGGCCTGGGTCGGGGGCAGCGTTGACGAGCCGGACACCGTCGCCAGGGCGTACTTCCACCCGACAAGGCTGCTCACGCTGCAGAGCAGGCAGAGCGCTGCTTACAAGGGCGTCATGGCCCTCATACTTCAGCATGGAGCGGTTGACTTCATGAGCGGCGCTGCAATGGACTTCGCCTACTACAACAACAATCCAGTTGACATACACCACATCTTCCCGAAAGACCACTGCAACAAGCAGGGCTATCCCAAGAGGAAATGGAATTCGGTGGTGAACAAGACCCCGATTGCAGTACGCACCAACAGAGTTTTGAAAGGAGATGCTCCAAGCGTATATGCGGCGAGAATCGAAAAGGACGGGCATGTTAGCTCCGAGGATCTCGATTCCTGTGTGGCGACGCACGTTGTCGACATCGACTTGTTCAGAGCGGACTCCTTCGACGCGTACTTCATCGAGCGCGCGAAAGGCCTGATTGGCCTAATCTCGTCCGCGATGGGCAAGGCGATAACCAACCTCGACAGCGACGAGATAATCGAAGGTTTCGGTGGCTCTCTGGCTCAACAGGACGGAATTCTGTAGGTTTGGAAGCGGCCGCTGGCGACAACGAACCACGCGAAGACAAGGCGGAGCCGTCGCCCATCGGCTCTCTTTCTGCAGGCCTGCTACCAGAGGCGGTTTTTAGCTACGGATCGATGCTTCAGCATCTTGGCGATGTTGCAAGCAGGATTGCATCGCAAAGCCTCGATGCTGCCGCAATCGGCGAAAAGGTAATACGCAATATTGCGCCTTCCCTCGAGGCCGTTAGCGTGTTCCATGAAAGCCTTCCGCAGGTGCGCTTGAACCTCGACG
>CACXFZ010000265.1 GCA_902767025.1 uncultured Coriobacteriaceae bacterium | reverse complement strand
CGCCGCAGGTGGGCGACACCCGCTGCCGCGGCGGTCTGACATAGTGGAGGCGTGGCCGAGTGGTCGAAGGCGGCAGTCTTGAAAACTGTTGAAGGGAGACCTTCCGTGGGTTCGAATCCTACCGCCTCCGCCAGAAACAAGACGGGTCCGGCAAAGTGCCGGGCCCGTTTCGCGTTCGGGACTCTTGCGACGAGCCTGCTTACCACGTAAGCCCGCACTTGCCGCACCTGGACTTCTTGAGGGCCGGGTTGTACATGGTGCCCGTGTGGCCGCAGCGGGGGCAGCACTCGTTCTTCCATTCGCCGCCGCCGGCGATCGCCTCGAGTTCTTCGTCGGAGAGTTCGTAGCCTTCTTGTTCTGCAGCTTGGAGTATCTGCTCAGGGGTCAAGGTGTTCTCGGAGTCAGCCATTTTCATCTCTTTTCTCGCGTAGCCTCTTTGTCCATTTATACGCACATGCTTGCAGGTTCGTCTTGGACCGCTGGGAAAACGGGCTGGCTGCGTGGAGGATGGGGCCTCGCGCAGATAGCCCGAGTCCGCGAAGCTTTGTCGTTATGGCTGCGCTGAGCGTCTAGTCGGCCTGGGCGACGTCGCTGCCGAAGTCGACCACCGGGGCGGTCTCTGCGCCCAGGTCCGACACGTAGCTGTTGCGCTTGGTGAACCCGAGCGGCCCAGCCAGAAGGTTGCCGGGGAACGTCTGGATGGCGTTGTTGTACTTCATCACGGTGTCGTTGAAGCTCTGGCGCATGTAGCTGATCTTGTCTTCCGTTTCGGAAAGTTCGTTTTGCAGCTCGACGAAGTTCTGGCTGGCCATCAGGTTGGGGTAGTTCTCGGAGACGGCGAACAGCGACTTCAGCGTGTCGGAGAGCATGTTGTCGGCCGCAATCTTGTCTTCGGGCGTCCGGGCCTTCATGCAAGCCGCGCGCGCGTCGGTGACGGCCTGCAGCGTGCTGCTTTCGTGTGCGGCATAGCCCTTGACGGTCTCGACCAGGTTGGGAATCAGGTCAAGGCGCCGCTGCAGCTGTACTTCGACCTGGGACCACGCGTTGTCGACGGCGTTGCGCATCTTCACCAGGTTGTTGTAGATGACGATGGCACCGATGACCAGGACTATAAGAATCACAAGCAGGATGGTGATGGCGCTCATGGGCATTCCCTTCTCGAAGACAGCAGGGTGGTTCCTTGGTGCGCATTCTACCACGCGTGGCGAACGCCTGGGGCTGCAAGACGCTGGTGTGCTGTTAGGGTAGAATTGCAGCACGAAGAAAGGGTGCTTTATGGAACATGAAAACGATATCGAGCTATACGACCTCTTCGAGCAGGTCAACACCATCGATCCCTCATGGTACGACAAGTACGACGTCAAACGGGGTCTGCGCAACAAGAACGGCTCGGGCGTGGTCGCGGGCGTCACCAAGGTGTCCAACGTCCACGGATACCTGGAAAGCGAAGGCGACAAGATTCCCACCGACGGCTGCCTGACGTACCGCGGTTACGACGTGTACGACCTGGTGGGCGGGCTGGAAACGTCGCGCCGCTTCAACTTCGAAGAGATCGCCTACCTGCTGCTCATGGGCCATCTGCCCACGCAAAGCCAGCTCGACACCCTGATCGAGGCGATCGACGCCAACCGCGAGCTGCCCGACGGGTTCACGGCGCAGACGGTGATGCTGAACAACCCGCCCGATGTAATGAACATGCTGCAGCGCTCGGTCCTGTTGCTCTACGCCTACGACGAGGCGGCCGAAGACCGCTCGGTCGACCACGAGGTCGCCACGGCGATCAGCCTGCTGTCTCGCCTGCCGCGCATCGCGGTGCTGGCGCACTATGCGCGCAAGTCGCGCTACGAAGGCGAGTCGATGATCATGCACCGGTTCATCCCTGGGCAGTCGACTGCCGAAACCATCCTGTCGATGCTGCGTCCCGACCGCCAGTTCACGCCCGAAGAGGCGCGCGTCCTGGACATCATGCTGTGCCTGCACGCCGAGCACGGCGGCGGCAACAACTCGACGTTCACCTGCCGCGTGCTCAGCTCGTCGGACACCGACCCCTACGCGGCCTACGCCGGCGCCCTGGGCTCGCTCAAGGGCTTGAAGCACGGCGGCGCGAACCACCAGGTCATCGCGATGCAGGGCGAAATCAAGCGCAATGTGGCGAACTGGGACAACGAAGGCGAAGTGGCCGACTACCTGGCCAAGATCGTGAACAAGCAGGCGTTCGACGGCAGCGGCCTGGTGTACGGCATGGGGCACGCGGTCTACACGAAGAGCGACCCGCGCGCCGTGGTGCTCAAGCGCTTCGCCAAGAACATGGCCGAAGGCACCGAGTTCGAGGCCGAATACCGCCTGCTCGAAACCATCGAGCGGCTCAGCCCCGAAGTGATTCTGCGCGAAAAGGGAACCACGAAGGACATGTGTGCTAACGTGGACATGTATTCGGGATTCGTCTACTCGATGCTGGGCATTCCCGAGGATCTGTTCACGCCGTTGTTCGCGTGCGCGCGCCTGGCTGGCTGGAGCGCGCACCGGTTCGAGGAAATCGTCAGCGGCAAGCGGATCATCCGCCCTGCCTACAAGAGCGCGATCAAGGAGGCGCAGACCTATGTTCCCATTGAACTTCGTTAGTTTCGCCGGTTACGCAACCGCCGCAACAGGCGATGGCATGCCCCAGTGGATTCCCGTCGTGTTGGGCCTGCTCGTGCTGGCAGGCGTAGTCGTGCTTTCGATTGCCGGGAAGAAGCGCGACGTCAACCCGGACGAGGGATCCGATGCCGGCAAGCATGCGCGCAAGGATGCAGGCGACGGAGACGATGCGTCTGCCTCGTAGGCCGTGTCGGGCCTGCCGGATGCGGCAGGAGCCTGCCTCAGCGCCCATAACAGGAAAACGCCCCGGTACCGGGGCGTTTCAGTTACTGGCGGAGAGCTGGGGATTCGAACCCCAGATACCCTTGTGGGGTATACTCGCTTAGCAGGCGAGCACCTTCGGCCTCTCGGTCAGCT
>CACXFZ010000264.1 GCA_902767025.1 uncultured Coriobacteriaceae bacterium | reverse complement strand
CTTCGACGAAATCGAAAAGGCTCACCCCGACGTGTTCAATATCTTGCTCCAGATTTTGGAGGAAGGTCGCCTGACCGACGGCCAGGGTCGCAGCGTGGACTTCCGCAATACGGTCATTATCATGACATCCAACGTGGGCGCGCGCGACATTGCCCAGAGTGCCCCCATTGGGTTTGGCACCGACAACGACGGTCTGTCCGACAAGGAAATCAAGAGTCGCGTGATGAGCGAACTGAAGAAGCTCTTCCGTCCTGAATTCTTGAACCGCGTAGACGAAGTCATCGTGTTCAAGAGCCTGACCAAGGAAGAAATCGGCCAGATCGTCCAGCTGATGGTGTCCGACCTGCGCGACCGCCTGATCGCCATGAACATGACCGTGAACGTGTCGGACGAGGCCGCCGAGTTCATTGCCAAGGAGGGCACCGACCAGACCTTCGGCGCCCGTCCGCTGCGCCGCGCCATCCAACGCCTGCTGGAAGACCCCATTTCCGAGCAGGTGCTGGAAGGCAAGTGGACCAGCGGATCGGTGATCGACGTGGTGCTCAAAGACGACGAGCTCGTGTTCAAGAAGGGCAAGGGGTCCATCCCCGCGCCGCGCAAGCGCGACAGCATCGCCCGCGATGCGGAGCTGCTGCTGGGCGGCTACGACCTGTCCGACACCGGCCGTGCCCTGCGCGGCGGCGGAGTCAACAGCGGGGGAGCGGCTCCCTCCGAGTAGGTCGCGCGAAACATCCGTGCACGAACGCCCTGCGCATGCGCAGGGCGTTTTGCATGCCGTGGCTGCGAAACCCACTGTGCGCAGCTCCCTGAAGCGCCTGCTTCGTCCACCGCGCGCGGCCATGCGCAGGCGTTCGTCTACGGTAGGTTGGATGTTGGGGTATGATTACACCTGCAATCGTCTGATGCCAAGGTAGGGGGGCGTGCATGGACAAGCTGTTTGGGGATTCTGGTTCGCAAACCATCGATCCCGTTTCGACCACGTTCGCGCTGCGCGCGCCTGAACTGCTGCTGGACAAGACCGACTTCGACGCCTTGTCGGAAAGCTTCAAGGGGCTTGAAGGCGAAGTGAGCCCCAACCCCAAGACGGCTGCCATCGTGCTCGCCGGAGGAACGGGCGAGCGCTTCGGCCGCAGCGACGGCAAGCAGCTGGTCGAAATCGCAGGCAAGCCCGTGCTCACCTGGTCGTGCGAGGCGTTCGACGCGGTGGGCGATGTGGGCCTTATCGTGGTCGTGTGCCCCGAAGAGCGCATGCAGGAGTACCTGGAGAAGGCCATCGACCCGTTCCCCTTCGTCACGCCTATCGCCGTCGCCCCGTCGGGCAGCATCCGCCAGGAGTCGGCGTTTTCCGGGCTGGAGTTCGTGCCCGAACAGTTCGAGTTCGTCATACTGCACGACGGCGCCCGGCCGCTCATCAGCCCCGACCTTATCGCGCACACGATCAACATCCTCAAGGGCAACCTGGACGCCGACGGTGCCGTGGTCGCCCATCCGTCCATCGACACGCTCAAGGTGGTCGAAAACGGGGTCATCGTGGGCACTCCCGACCGCACCGTGTTCTGGAACGCGCAAACCCCGCAGGTGTTCAGGGCGGGCATTTACCGCCGTGCGCACGCCCAGGCCCTGGCCGACGGGTTCGTGGGCACCGACGACAGCTCGCTGATCGAGCGGCTGGGCGGCACGGTGCTGGTGGTCGAAGGCAAGCGCGACAACATCAAGCTCACCGTGCCCGAAGACTACATGATGCTGGCAGCTGCCGTGCATTCGGTGTTCGGGGAAAAGGGCAACCATGTCCAGTAACGCACCCGGCGCATCCGCCGAACCGCGCCTGCGCATCGGCTTGGGCTACGACGTCCATGCATGCGCACAGGGGCGCAAGCTTATCCTGGGCGGCGTGGACATCCCCCACACCCAGGGCCTGCTTGGGCATTCCGATGCCGATGTGCTGGCCCATGCCGTCGCCGACGCCGTGCTCGGTGCCGCGCGCGCGGGCGACATCGGCGCGCTGTTTCCCGACACCGACCCCGCCTACGCGGGTGCCGATTCCCTGAAGCTGCTCGCCCAGGTGGCCGCCCACGTGCGCGAACTGGGCTTTTCGATCGAAGACGTCGACTGCGTGGTGGCGGCACAGGCCCCCAAGCTCTCGCCGCATCGCGAGCAGATGCGGATCAACCTTGCCGCTGCGCTGGGCATCGACGTCGAGCACGTGGGGGTCAAGGCCACGACGACCGAGCGCCTGGGCTTCGAGGGTCGCGAGGAAGGCATTTCGGCGCAGGCGGTGGCCCTGCTGCGATGCAGCTAGCCGCCATTCCGCGTCCCGTTCGCAGATGGCATCGTTTGCGGTCCAGCCAAGGCGGCGAAGGTTCGCATGCGTGGTAGAATCGTGCAGGTTGCAAGGCATCAAGGAAAGAGAACCCATGGTCAGGTTGTACAACACCCAAACGAAGAAGAAGGAAGACTTCCAACCGCTCCAGGCGGGCAAGGTCGGCATGTACGTATGCGGTCCCACCGTTTACAACTACATCCACATCGGAAACGCCCGCACCTTCCTGTGCTTCGACATCATCCGCCGCTATTTGATGTGGCGCGGTTTCGACGTCACGTTCGTGCAGAACGTCACCGACGTTGACGACAAGATCATCGCGCGCGCCCAAGAGGAGGGCCGCACGGCCGCCGAGGTGGCCGAGGAGTTCACCGCCGCGTTCATCGACGACATGCACGCGCTCAATGTGCTCGACCCCGACGTGCGCCCGAAGGCCACCGAGGAAATCGACGCGATGATCGACTTGGTGCAGCGGCTGGTGGACACGGGTCATGCCTACGAGGCGGATGGCGACGTGTACTTCAGCGTGCGCAGCCATCCCGACTACGGCGAGTTGTCCCACCGCGACATCGACGAGCTCGAAAGCGGCCATCGCGACCTGCGCACCGATCCCGACAGCATCGAGGGGCGCAAGCGCGACCCGCTCGACTTCGCCGTCTGGAAGGCCGCCAAGCCCGGCGAGCCCTCGTGGGAATCTCCGTGGGGGCAGGGGCGCCCTGGCTGGCACTGCGAGTGCTCGGCCATGTCGCGCAAGTACCTGGGCCTGCCCTTCGACATCCACGGCGGCGGCGCCGACTTGGTGTTCCCGCATCATGAAAACGAAACGGCGCAGAGCAAGGCTGCTTATGGGACCGGGTTTGCCAGGTACTGGATCCACAGCGGCATGCTGCAGATCAACGCCGAGAAGATGAGCAAGAGCCTGGGCAACTTCCTGCTGCTGCGCGACGTGCTCGAAACCACCAGCGCCGACGTGTTGCGCATGCTGGCGGTGCAAACCCTCTACCGCAGCCCGCTCGACTTCAACGAAGAGCGCGTTGCCGAGGCCGCGGCTGCACTCGAGCGCATCACCGGATTGTGCGACCGGATCGACTGGGCCATCAAGAACGCCCAGGACATCCCAAGCCCCCTCGACGTGCAGGCGCTGCTGGACGCTTGCAGCCAGACGCGCGACGACTTCACCGCAGCGATGGACGACGACTTCAACACCGCCGGCGCTATGGGCCATGTGTTCACGCTGGTGGGCGAGCTGAACACCCAGCTGGGCGACAAGACCGTGAGCACGGCCGACGTGTCCGCCCTGGAAGAGGTGCGCGACACCATCGCCGAGCTCATGGGCGTGTTCGGCATCGATGTTGCGGCAGGCTCGCCGCAGGCGGCCTACCCGGCCGAGGTCGTCGGTTTGGCAGCCGGCCTGATCGATTTTGCGGGCACCGACCCCGCCGAGGCCGTGGACGCGCTGCTGCAGGCACGCGAGCAAGCGCGCAAGGCCAAGAACTTCGAGCTCGCCGACAAGGTGCGCGACGGTTTGGCCGACCTGGGCCTGCGCATCGAGGACACCCCGCAGGGAGCGCGCATCTCGCAGTAACCCCGCCCGTTCCACACACGCAGGACGGGGATTTCTCGCCTGCGTGTGGGGATGGCGAAGCGCCACAGGTTGAACAAAAGCATCGTATATAATGATGCGCCAGTCACACTGCAGCAGAAAGGTACCACGTTGGCTGATGATGTCATCATCGTGCGCGAGAGCGCGAATCTTGAAGGCTCCGTTCAGGTGTCGGGGGCGAAGAACTCGGCACTCAAACTCATGGCAGCGTCGATTATCGGCTGCGGCAAGACGACCATAGGCAACGTTCCGCTCATCTCGGACATCGCCATCATGTCGGACGTGCTCGAGCGCCTGGGCGCAACCGTCGAGCGCGACGGGCACGAGCTTGCCATCGATACAACCGATGTGAACCGCTTCGAAACCCCCTACGAGCTGGTGACGAAGATGCGCGCCAGCATCAGCGTGCTCGGGCCGCTGATCGCGCGGTTCGGCAAGGCGAAGGTCGCCATGCCGGGAGGGTGCCAGATCGGCGCGCGCAAGATAGACATGCACCTGGTCGGCCTGCAGGTGCTGGGCGTGGAATTCGAAGTCGACCACGGCTACCTGGTGGCCAGCACGCCGCACGGCCTGCGTGGCGGCCACATCTTCCTGGACTTCCCCAGCGTGGGCGCCACCGAGAACACGATGATGACGGCATGCGTGGCCGAAGGCGAAACGATCATCGACAACGCGGCGCGCGAACCCGAAATCGAAGACCTGGCGAACATGCTCAACGCGATGGGCGCCAAGATCGAAGGCGCGGGCACGTCGGTGGTCACCATCCAGGGCGTTCCCCTGGAAAGCATGCACCCCTGCACGCATGACACCGTGGGCGATCGCATCGAGGCGGGCACGTTCCTGGTGGGCGGCGCGCTGATGGGCGGGCCCGTGCAGGTGAAGGGCATCGACCCGAGCTACCTGCGCATGGCCATCATGAAGCTCGAGGCGATGGGATGCACCGTCGAGACCACCGAGGATTCCGTGACGGTCAAGCGCGAAGGCCCGCTTCAGGCCGTGGACATCCAGACCTTGCCCCATCCGGGATTCCCCACCGACCTGCAGGCGCAGTTCATGCTGCTTGCAACGGTGGCGCAGGGCTCGTCGATCATCACGGAGAACGTGTTCGAGAACCGCTTCATGTTCGCCGCCGAGATAACGCGCATGGGCGCTGACGTCACCATCGACGACCATCACGCCATCGTTTCGGGCGTGTCCCGCCTGCAAGGGGCACCGGTGGAGGCGACCGACTTGCGTGCGGGTGCAGCCCTGGTGCTCGCCGGGTTGGCGGCCGAAGGCGAAACGGTCGTTCACAAGATCCAGCACATCGACCGCGGATACGAAGACTACGTGGGCAAGCTCGTCTCGCTGGGCGGGGACGTCCGCCGCTGCGCCGCGCATGAAGGCAGGCGCGACCAGTAGCCATGGCACGTACTACCCAGCGATCGGCCAAGCAGCGCTCCCGCCAGATTCGGGAAGCCGCCATCGGAACCCATATCGTGAACACGTCCAAGCGGGCGGCGCGCACGAACATGAATTTCCGGAGCGGCCGTTCGCGCGCACGGGCGCATCGTGGGGAAATCAACCAGATGATCCCCGACACCCGCACGCGCGAGAGCGCGTCGATGTTCGCGCAGCGCTCGCGGCGCACGGGCCTGGTGGTCAAGGAAGAGCGACGCTCGCGCCTGCGCGGCCTGGCCATCCTGGGTGTGATCATCCTGCTGGCCCTGGTGGTCGCCCTGTTCGTGTCGCGCTGCACCTACGGCTCGCAGGTGTCCGGCAAGATGTCCTACGACGACGAGCCGGCGCGCGCCCTGTTGGTGGCGCCAGAGGAAAACGCGCCGTACTACACGCTGATCATTGGGGAGTACGACGACGGCATCCAGCCGGACGAAGGCCCCGACATGCTGATCCTGGCGCGCGTGGACGAGCAGGGGCAGAAGCTGACGCTGCTGTCGATTCCGCCCGCCACACAGGTGGTGCTTCCCGACAACCGCAACCACCGCATTGCCGACGCCCAGACCTACGGCGGGGACGCCGAGCTCATCACGCAGGTCCACAACCTGACCGGTGTGGACATCGCGCATGTGGTCAAAATCGACGAAGACGGGTTCGTGAAGCTGGTCGATGCGCTGGGCGGCATCACGGTCGACGTGCCCGAGGAGGTGGACGACCCCGAGGCGGGTTCGACGTTCATCCCGGCAGGCGTGCAGACGCTCAATGGGGAAGATGCGCTGGTGCTGTGCCGCGCGGACAACTACGCCAACCCCTTCACGTCCCGCTCTGCGGCCCAGATGAACGTGCTCATCTCGCTGCTCAACGCGATGGCCTCGCACACGGCACTCGATTTCATGGCCCAGCTCGACGCCATCGCCCCCTGCATCAAGACCGACATGACATCCGACCAGGTGTCGAACATGTTCTCGCTGTTCTCCAACGGAGCCACGGTGTACACGGCCACGCTTCCGGGCACCGTCTACACGACGTCGTCGGGCGTGTTCTACAGCGTTCCCGATGCGGCGCGCACGGCGGTCATGGATGCGGTGAAGGACGGCAAGGACCCCAGCGCGGAAGCGAAGGCGGCCGCGAAGGCGAACCCGCGCGACGTCACCGTGACCGTGCGCAACGGCGCGGGCGTGGCGGGGGCGGCATCGCGCGTGTCGGAGCTGCTGACCGAGGCCGGCTACGAAGTGGTTGACGTGGGCAACGCAGATTCCTACGTCTACGACGAAACGCTGGTCGTCTACGACGAGGAATCCTTCGAGGCGGTGGCGGAAGACGTCGTGTCCAAGGTGGGAAGCGGGCGCGTCACCGATGCCAGCATCTACTACAACTTCGACAGCGACATCCTGGTGGTCATCGGGTCGGACTGGAAGCCGGTCGACTAGCAGGCCGCGCTTGCAGGCATGAAAAAAGGCACCCGTGCAGGGTGCCTTTCCAGGTGGGCGAAAACCGGGCTTATGCCACGGGCACGACCGAGGTAACGCCGGGCACGCGGTCCTTCAGGATGCGCTCGACGCCGTTTGCCAGCGTCATCTGCGACATCGGGCAGCCCTTGCAAGCGCCCTGGAGCTCCACGCTCACCACGCCGTCTTCGTCGACGTCGACCAGGCGGACGTCGCCGCCATCAGCCTGCAGGCTGGGACGGATGAGTTCGAGTACGGCTGCAACTTCTTCTTTGTCGATCATGATGACTCCTTTTCGAAACCTATGTACGTCTGCATTCTATCACACGGCATCCGTCTGCGGCTCGCGCACCAGAAGCGCCACAACCAGCGCTGCGGCGGCGATGCCCAGAAACGCCCAGAACGCCGGCAGGTAGCTTCCCTGCGCGCTTTGCATGACGGCGAGCAGGCCGGGCCCGATGAAGGCCGCGGGGATCATCTGGAACGTGACGATGGCATAGTTCATGGCGAAGTGCCTGGTGCCGAAGAACGTGCCCATCATCGCCGGCATCGTGGCCATCGTGCTGCCGTAGGTCAACCCCAGCGTGACGAAGCCGGCCACGATGAGCGGGAAGCTGCCCGCCTGCGTGGCGAGGGCGCAGAGCGCCATGCCGACGACGAACGCGCACGAGATCCAGACCAGCGACGCCTTGAACCCGATGCGGTTCCATAGAAACCCGTTCAGCAACCGCCCCAGTCCGTTGAAGGCCGAGATGCTTCCCATGGCCGCGGTGGCTGTCAGCGCCGCCTGCTCGGTGCTCATCGAGGCATGGGCCAACACCTCTTGGGCGGCGGGGACCGCCTGGCTGATCAGCCCCAGGCCGCCGCAGGTGACCAGCATGCACCAGCAGAAGTACTTCCAAAACGCCGCGGTGCGAATCATCTGGCTGCCCGTGTAGTCGCGTGCCGACACCGTGTGCTCCTTGTGGGCCAAGGCGAGCAGCTGCTCGGCGTAGGGCTCGGGTGGGAAGGTGATGACCAGCGAGGCGGCCAGCACCAGCACGCCGATGGCGATGCCCATCACCAGCAGCGTCGTGCGCCAGCCGACGGCTCCCAGCAGCATGGTCACCACGGGGCTGAGCGCCATCGTGCCCAGGCCGAAGCCCATCACGAGGGCTCCCGCAGCAAAGCCCTGTTTGTCGGGAAACCACGACAGCACGATGTTCATCAGCCAGTTGCTGCCAAAGCCTATCCCCAGCCCCACGAGCACGCCGTAGCAGGCGATGATCCAGGGCAGCGATGTCGTGAACGACGACGCGATGAACCCGAGCGCCAGCGAAACCGCGGTGATCGCCATGCCCGCACGCGCAGGCAGGCGGTTTTCGGCGAACCCCGCGCAGAGCATGCCGAGGCAGAACGTGACGATGGACAGGGTGAAGATCAGCGACGTTTCGGAGCGCTGCCAGCCGAACTCGGCTTCCAGCGGTTCGATGAACAGCGACCACGCGTAGATGAGCCCGAAGCACAACAGCAACCCGAAGCCGACCACGGCACGGGCGAGGCGATGATGCGATTCCGTTCCCATCGCAGACCTTTCGCACGTAACTCATGTACAGCAGAATTGTACTACGGGGCCAATGCTACAATGGGCAGCGAAATCAAAGTGGAAAGGACGACTGCCCGTGCTTGATACCCTGTATCACAGCATCGACCCCGTTGCGTTCAGCGTCGGCCCCTTCGCCGTGCGCTGGTACGGCATCGCCTACCTGCTCGGCTTCCTGTTCGCCGCGCTGGTGATCTGGCGCGTGGCGCGCCGGTGGAAACTCGATTTCACCACCGATGCGCTGATGACGGTGATGCTGGGGCTCATCGTCGGCATCGTGCTGGGCGCGCGGCTGGGCTACGTGCTGTTCTACGGCGGCGGGTACTACCTGACCCATCCGCTCGAGATCCTGGCGTTCAACCAGGGGGGCATGAGCTTCCACGGCGGCCTGATCGGCGCGCTGGTCTCGGGCATCGTGAGCGCGCGCATCACGGGCATCCCCTTCCTCACGCTGGCCGACCTGGGAGCCATCGCGGCCCCCATCGGGCTGTTCTTCGGCCGATGCGCGAACTTCGTCAACGGCGAGCTGTGGGGTGCGGTCACCGACCTGCCCTGGGGCGTGGTCTTCGACGGGGCCGCCGGCTCGGTGCCGCGCCATCCCACGCAGCTCTACGAGGCGCTGTTGGAAGGCGTGCTGCTGTTCGTCGTGCTGTTCGCGCTGTCCCGCAAGGTTCCGCCGCGTCCACGCGGCACCTTCCTGGGCGTGTTCGCCATGCTCTACGGCATCTGCCGGTTCCTGATAGAGTTCGTGCGTCAGCCCGATGCTCACATCGGCTACCTGCTCGGCGACTGGCTGACGATGGGGCAGGTGCTGTCGGTCCCGCTGATCGTGGCGGGCCTTGCCCTGGTTATTTGGGCGCGTCACATGAATCTTGAGCAGCAGGGCTTGCGCAGCGCTGCCGATGCGCTAGAGTAGCCCTCGTAGAGAAGAAGCGGTGCCGTCAGGCCCGCGCATGCGGCAAATCCTGCATGCCCAAGAGAAGGAGATAGCCATGTCCCTGAAGTTTTTCAAGTGCTCCCATTGCGGTAACGTCGTCGTCAAGCTGCTCGATAAGGGCGTGCCCGTGGTGTGCTGCGGCGAGCCGATGGCCGAACTCGAGCCCAACACGGTGGACGCCGCCACCGAAAAGCACGTTCCCGTTGCCACCGTCAACGGCTCGACCGTCGACGTGGTCGTTGGAGACGTGGAGCATCCGATGACCGAAGAGCACCTGATCACGATGATCGTGCTGGAGACCAAGAAGGGCTTCCAGGTTGCCCCGCTCACGGCCGACGACGCCCCCAAGGCCTCGTTCGCGGTGGCTGCAGACGACGCCCCCGTCGCCGTCTACGAGTACTGCAACCTGCACGGCCTGTGGAAGGCCGAGCTCTAAGCCTCGGCTCGGACACGACCGCATTTCGGCGGCCCGCGCACGAAAGCGCGGGTCGCCGTTTTTCATGGTTGCTGACATGCGATGGGCTCCCTTGCCGTCTCGCTGCATGCCCCTGGGTTATCATGGTTCCATCATGGTGAAACTTGATTACGACATCGCAATCGTAGGCGGGGGAGCGAGCGGGTTGGCTGCCGCCATCGCCGCCGCCCAGGAGGCGCGCAACGCGCACCGCCTCTTATCCGTCGGCGTGCTGGAAGAGCGCGACCGCGTGGGCAAGACCATCCTGGCAACCGGCAACGGGCGCTGCAACTTCACCAACGAGCACATCCTGTGGGGCGAATACCGCAACGGCGCGTTCGTCAAGGAGGTGCTCGAATCCCTGGGCGACGACGATGTGGTGCTCGACTTCTTCGAGGGCTGGGGCCTGGAATGGCGCCAGGAGGCGGAAGGCCGCCGATACCCCCAGGCCAACAAGGCCAGCGTGGTGGTCGACGTGCTGCGCGCGGCAGCGGCCGAGCTGGGCGTGGCCGAGGCATGCAACGTCAAGGTGGCGCAGGTTCGCGCACCGCAAGGCGAAGGCGGCCACTTCACGCTGCATCTTGCCGACGGCGCCCTGATGCGGGCGCGCCGCGTGGTCGTGGCCTGCGGAGGTCTGGCTGCGGGGACCTTGCAAGTGGAGGGTCTGAAGCCCGAGCCTCCTGTCCCCGTGCTGGGTCCGATCCGCTGCTCCGAGGAGAGCTGCCGGTTCACGCGCGAGCTCGACAACGTGCGGGTTCGCTGCAGCGTGGGCCTGTTCCGTCCTCAGGATGCGACCACGAGCAACCTGGTCGCATCGCGCACGGGGGAGCTGCTGTTCCGCCCGTACGGCGTGTCGGGCATCTGCGTGTTCGACCTGTCGCGCTTTGCCGAGCCCGGCGATGCGCTTTCGATCGACTTCATGACGATGTCCGACTTGGACCGGGCGCGCGATTACCTGGCGCGCAGGTGGGACGATCTGCACGCGCGCTTCGGCGAGCGACTGGACGTGGCCTGCATGCTGCGCGGGCTGGTGCTTCCTCGCGTGGCCGAAGCCCTGTGCAAGCGCCAGGGTGTCGACCTGCACGGAGTGTGCGGCAAAGACGACCTCGGGCAGCTGGTCGACATGCTGTGCCGTTGCACGTTGGACGTGGACGGCATCGCCGATGCGGCTCAATGCCAGGTGCAGCGCGGCGGTTATCGCGTCGACGAGGTGTCCGCGCACACGCTCGAGGCGCACCAGGTGCCCGGGTTGCACCTGGTGGGTGAGGCTTTGGACGTCGACGGCCCGTGCGGTGGGTACAACCTGCATTGGGCATGGGGCTCGGGGCTGCTTGCCGGGGGCGCTG
>CACXFZ010000263.1 GCA_902767025.1 uncultured Coriobacteriaceae bacterium | reverse complement strand
GTCCATCTGCTCGAACTGGCTGGCCGGAGCCTTGCAGGTCGGGCATTCTGCGGGGGGCTCGTCGCCTTCATGCACGTAACCGCATACCTTGCATACCCATTTCATCTTGCGTCCTCCTTCGTTAGGATCTGCACTTTCGCTTCCGCTCGCGCTGCCTGCTGTCGCGGCAACCGGAGCGCTCGCTTCGGCAGCACTAATTGCTACTGAATTACTCTCATTATAGATGGGCTCGAAGTCCTCGGCCCCGTGTTTGCAAATCGGGCATATAAAATCCGCAGGCAGCTCGGAGCCCTCGTAGACATAGCCGCACACCGTGCAGCGCCATCCGATGATCTCGCCCTGGGGCGGGGCCGCCGGCGCGCTCTTCTTCTTGGTGGCGCTCTGGTAGTAGCCATACGTGATGGAAGGCTCGTCCGAAAGGCGCACCGCCTGCTCCACCTCGCCCACGTACATCACGTGGCTGCCTATGTCCAGGCGCTCGACCACCTTGCAACCGAAGTAGGCGTTGGCCCCCTCGGCGTAGAACAGGCCGTTGTCCGCACGCGCCACGCTGCCGCCCGGCACCTTGGCCGTGTCGCCAGCATCGAACTTCTGCACATCGTGGCCGCTTTGCATGCCGAAGTGAGCGAAGAACTCCGCGGGGGTCGCCTCGGTGAGCACCGAAACGTTGAAGCAGCCCGCCTGGTCGATCATCTCCTGGGTGCACGAGCCCTTGACGCACGAGATGCTCACCTGGCGCGGGTCGGACCCCGCCTGGATGGCCGTGTTCACGATGCAGCCGTTGTCGCGCTCGCCAACACGCGTGGTGAGCAGGAACAGACCGTAGGTGAGCTGGTGGAATGCTTTCCTATCGATTGATTCGGTCATGGTTGTACCTCCTTTGCCGCCTGTGAACATGATACAACGAAGCAGGCGCATGGAAGGCGAGCCCACAAGCTCCCCCAACTCGCTTGAACCAACCCCTTGTGCGCGCCTATAGAGAAGAACTCTTCTCGGGCGAGCAGCCCTGACCACCAGACGCGACTCCGTTGACGTAATCGCGCTGCATGACGAACATGCCGACAACAGCCTCGGCGAAGCTCGACGGCAGGTTCGGACAGGGGGCGTACGCCTCCACGATGCGGTCCTCGAAACCCTCGAGCGCCCGCGGGTCGTACCAGGACCAGTCCCAGGACGAATCGAGGAAGGAAAAGAGGTTGGCTCAGAGCAGCTTCGCAATGAAGGGTCTCGTATGCAGGCTGGGATAACGACGCGCGATTTTATAGAAGCCAAAGGACCCGTCGTAGTCGAAGAAGGGCGCCGCACGCCATGCGTTCGAACCGGCTGTGCGGATGGCTCCGAAATTGTCAAAATGGAAGTTCGTCAGCATCGCAAGGCACGAAAGGCACCCCATCCTTGCTACATGGGCCGAGGCGTCCGAGAGGCCGATCGCCGCGTAGGCATCGATGAGGCCTTGACAGCCCTCCTGCGTGAGCGCACCGCTTCTTGCCACGATCCGGTCTTCCGGGACGGCCGCCATCGTGCAGAGCTGGAACCCGTCAGCAAACTCCTCGCCAGACGCCAGCATGAGCGGGCTGGCCGCGCAGGGCCTGCCGTAGCGCTCCACGACATCGAAGGGGACATGGCAACCCTGGTCGAAAAGGACGGCACAAAGGTCGGAGGAGAGTTTTGCCCCTATAAGGTCAGCGCCGTCGGGCTGCAGGGCATGCTTGACGAGGATTATGTCGTCGTCGTGCCGCTCCCATGCCTTGATGACGTGTCCAACCGTCGTGGCGTCGGGAACGTCGGGCGAGCAGGTCGCCAGGCGGGAGTAGTCGCGCGAAAGGAGCGCCTCGCCAAAGCCCACATCCCATTCGTTGTCGAGGAAGTTGATATCCTCCCAGCGCTCGGTCGAGCCAGGGGCGCGATACCAGTACTGGTCGACAAGAGACAGGCCATGCCCCATCAGGACGAGGTGGGCGGGCGAGAGCGCACCGAACGACGCGACAATGTCTCCCCAGTCTAAGCGCCGGGTCGAAATGGCACGTGAATTGACGAACTCGGTTAAGTTCGATGCGGCGCTTTTCGAGGCCAGCCCCCTGGACACGAGCAGATCGGCGCCGCATTCCGACGCATCTGCAATGCGCGCTTCGCCCGTTGACGGGTCGAACTCGAATTCGGCCAGCTCCCGGTTTCGGTTCATGAGCGTGCGCCTGATCAACGCCTCCCCTTTCCTGGATCCTTTCCCTCATCTTACACTCAAGAGAAGCCCGTTTCGTTCTCCACCGTCCATGCTACATGGGGCCGTGACACAGGAGGCCGGATCCAGACGGCCGTCTTCGACTCGACCTGCCCTGAGAAATTTTGGCTGATGAAGTGTCGGGCATGGTATTCTTACCGATGGCTCATTTGTCAAATAGCCATGCTGGAGGGGTTATTCACACATTAGACGCAGCCACGCCGTACGGTTCGGACGCTTGCTTCCGGGCCCGCCGGCCCCAGTCATGCATGGGCCGTTTTGCAGGAAGAAAGGCATAGCCATAATCTACACCGTTACGTTCAACCCTGCTATCGACTGCGTCATGCAGGTGGAAAACCTGAAGTTCGGCCACGTGAACCGCGCGCTCACCCAAGAGTTCTATTTTGGCGGCAAGGGGGTAAACGTCTCCTACGTGCTCAGCCACCTCGGGCGCACGAGCACAGCCTGGGGCTTTGTCGCAGGCTGGACCGGCGCGGCGCTCGAAGCGGCATTGCGCCAAGATGGCATACCCACCAACTTCGTTCACCTGCCGCAGGGCAACACGCGCGTGAACGCGAAGCTCAAGGGCACCGTCTCCGGAAGCGACGACGATGCGGAAACAGCCGTCAACGCAGGGGGCGCCCCCATCGACGACGAATCCCTGCAGCGTTTCTTCGAGCTGCTCGAAACGGTCGAGCAAGGCGATTTCGTCATCCTGTCGGGAGGCATCCCAAAGGGCACCCCGAAAGACATCTACGCGCGCATCATGGAACAGCTCGACGGGCGCGGCGCGAACGTCGTGGTGGACGCCACCGAGGAAGTCCTCATGCAGTCGCTGCCCCACCGCCCCTTCCTCGTGAAGCCCAACGACGAGGAGCTCGCAGAGATCACAGGCTGCGACCCCCTGGACGTGGCTGCGCTCGAAGACGGTGCGCGCATGCTCCAGGAAAAGGGCGCGCGCAACGTGCTGGTAAGCCGCGGCGGATCGGGAAGCCTGCTGCTCGACGCAACGGGCCGGATGCAGGGCGCGCCGGCCATCAAAGGCACGCTGGTGAACAGCGTCGGTGCAGGAGACAGCACCGTTGCCGGGTTCGTCGAAGGGTACCTGCGCGGAAAGGAAGCGGGTGCCGACGAGCAGGCCGCATACGACAAGGCATACAAACTCGCGCAGGCCTGCGGGAGCGCCACCGCGTTCTCGCCGGGCCTTGCGCCTGCGGATATGGTGAACGAGCTGCTGGAGCAGCTTGAGTCATAGTCTTTTTGCGCCGCCGCAGCGCCTGATGCGGCAAGGATTCTTATGAGAAAGGAGAAACCCCCCATGAGAATCACCGATCTGTTGGCACCGGAGGCCGTTGAGCTTGGCGTATCGGTGGCATCCAAGCCCGACGCCATCGACAAGCTCATCGGCCTTCACGAGAACGCCGGGAACCTGCAGGACGTCGAAGCGTACCGCGAGGCGATCCTGGCCCGCGAGGCAGGCGGGACGACGGCGATTGGCGAAGGCATGGCCATCCCCCACGCGAAGACCGACGCCGTGGCCAAGCCCGCCCTGGCGGCCATAACCGTACCCGACGGCGTCGACTACGAGGCGCCCGACGGCAAGGACTCGACGCTGCTGTTCATGATCGCCGCCCCGCAGGACGGCGACGTGCACCTGGAAGTGCTCGCACGCCTGATGACCATGCTCATGGACGTCGATTGGCGAAACGAGCTGCTTGCCGCCCCGGACGTCGCGAGCTTCCTGAAGCTCATCGACGACAAGGAGCGCGAGAAGTTCCCCGAGGAGGAAGCCGCCGAGGCCCCCGAAGCCGCAGCAGCCCCGGCCGCAGCAGCGGCCGCCAGCGCGGCAGACGACGGCCGCATCCGCGTGCTCGGCGTGACGGCGTGCCCCACGGGCATCGCGCACACCTACATGGCAGCCGAGGCGCTCGACCAGCAGGCCAAGAAGATGGGCGTCACCATCAAGGTGGAGACGAACGGCTCGGGAGGCGCGAAAAACGTGCTGACTGCCGACGAGATTGCTGCCTGCGACGGCATCATCGTGGCCGCCGACAAGAACGTCGATATGGCGCGCTTCGATGGCAAGCCCGTCTACATTACCAAGGTTGCCAACGGCATCAACAAGCCCGAGGAGCTCATCAACCGCTCGCTGGCCGGCGACGCCCCGGTCTATCACCACAGCGGTGGCGCAGCAGAAT
>CACXFZ010000262.1 GCA_902767025.1 uncultured Coriobacteriaceae bacterium | reverse complement strand
ATGGACGCCAAACTGCTCACAAGCGCATTGACGAAGTTCGCCGCCGGCGTCGTCCTGGTGGGCGCGCTGCTGTTCGTGCCCGCAGGGGACATCGCCTGGTGGCAGGGATGGCTGCTGATGGGCGTGCTGTTCGTGCCCATGTTCTGTGCCGGATTGCTGATGATGGCCAAGGATTCCGACCTGTTGCGCAAGCGCCTTGATGCGCGCGAAGAGGAATCCGAGCAGCGAAGTGTTCTGGCCCTTGCGGCGCTGATGTTCGTGGCGGCCTTCGTCGTGGCCAGGTTGGGCCACCGCTTCGCATGGCCGACCCTGCCTGGTTGGGC
Source organism: uncultured Coriobacteriaceae bacterium (assembly GCA_902767025.1). Taxonomy (GTDB): domain Bacteria; phylum Actinomycetota; class Coriobacteriia; order Coriobacteriales; family Eggerthellaceae; genus CACXMZ01. The sequence goes on along the minus strand of CACXFZ010000262.1, from coordinate 3,841 downwards.
GCCGGTGTTGGCAGCGGTCGTGTTCCTTGCCGGCTACGCGCTCTACGCGCAGGTGCTGCGCCAGAACGCCTTCCTGTCGCGCACCATCGAGGTGCAGGAGGGGCAATACGTCGTCGATACCGGCCTGTACGGCATCGTGCGCCATCCGATGTACAGCGCCACCTTGCTCCTGTTCCTTTCGATGCCGCTGGTGCTGGGATCTGCCTTTTCGTTCGTTATCATGCTGGCGTACCTGCCCATCATCGCCAAGCGGATCCGCAACGAGGAAGCCGTGCTCGCAGCTTCGCTTCCGGGCTATGCCGACTACCTCGAGCGCGTACCCTGGCGGCTGCTCCCCCACGTCTGGTAAGCGCCGCGCCTGCCTCTACCGCGTGCGTAGTATCATCTTGTGTCCGAGGCGCCGAGCAGAGGAGGGCATCCATGGAAAGACGCAAAGCCGTCAAGGCAACCGTTCTGGCTGCACTGTTGGCAGCGGCGTGCGCCTTTGCCCTCGCGGGATGCGCGGGAGGCCCTTCGACGGGAACCCCCGTGCCGCTCGAAGACACCACCGACCAGATGTACACCGAAGAGGTTCTCGATGCCGAGCTGGACGCCGTGGTCTACCAAGGTCGCGCCATCCTGGTTCCCAGCGGGTACACGATCGAGCATAGCTTCGACGGCGAGTTGCAGGAGGGGCGCTTCTACCGCATCGTCGCCGACGTCAACTACCTGCATGGCGGCGTGGCCGGCTACGACGGTTACCCCGAGGTGAAGTCCGTGCACTCCGTCGAAGAGGTGTCGCCCGACGTGCTCGACATTCCCGACATCAGCCAGCGCGGCTCGGGGGTGATGAAGATCGGCGACTACGCCGAGGGCGACTATTTGCTTTACGAGTACGGCAAGATGGCCGTGCTGTCGCAGGGCACGTGGGTCTGGGCGTACGATCAAAGCTACCAGCGACCCGATGGCTCGGTGGCGTGTTATCGGGATGGCGTGGACCAGGATGCCATCGAGGCAGGAATAGGCAGCGGCGTGTACGGGTGCGCCGACTACTTCCTGGTGCCCGCGCTCACGAAATCCGACGCGAGCAGCAGTGCGGCGTAGGCAGCCGGAAACCGGATATTGAGAAAAATCCGAGTTCGCGGCAAGAAAACGAGTTTTTGTAATCCTTGGATGGCGGAAACGGCTCCAGATGTGATGTATTGTATGCATTTGCCTGTATGATATTACCGATTGTATTCATAAGAGGCGCCCAAGGCCCGCCCCTGAATGACAAAAACTCGTTTTCTTGCCACGAACTCCGAAGAAACCGAATATCGTGACTGCCCTGCCCGAGGCAAGAAGGCCCGCCCGTGCAGAGATGCTGCGCGGGCGGGCCTTCCAAGCTGTGCCAGATCGCCTAGCCGTTTGCCTTCTTGGCCTTGCGGGTCATGTTGATGAGCGAGCCCATAAGCCCGATCTTCTTGAAGCCGCTCAAGGTGCCGATCTGCTCGGTGAACTCCTTGTCGAGCTCGTCGACGTCGAATTCGAGCCCCAGGCCCTTGGCCCCCTCGTTGAGCCACACGGACATGCCCTCTTCGGTGCCCTCGGGCATGTCGAAGTCGTAGCATTGGTCGACGACTTCCCGCCTGAACTTCTTGTCGGCCAGGATCTTTGCAACGAATTCCTTCTCGGTCATGGCATCCATGATGTTTCCCCTTCGTCCGTGTCCGATGAGTTTCTGTGGGTTTGCCACCCACCACACGCGTGCGCGGCGGGCGGGCGGCGCCGACGAGCTATGCGCCGGCTGTTTCCTGGGCGCTTTCGACAACCTGTGCCGCAATGCGCTCGCGCGCCTCGTCGATCTTCGCGCGCAGCTCGTCGGCGGAAAGCTGGGTCTGCCCTTCGGCTGCCCCCTGCCCCACCTCGGCCCGTTTGTTCGTCGCCTTGCGCACCGCCTGCTTGGCGTACGCGACCGCTCCCACGTGGAAGTCGTGCGCATCGCTTGTCGCATTCTTCGCGTAGGATGCCAGACCGACGTTGAAGTCATAGGCGTCTTCGGCAAGGGTGCCCACGCGTTCGGCCGCCATCTCGCGCGTCTGGGCGCCACTTTGCGGAGCAAGGGCCAGCGCAGCCAGCGCGCCGAATGCGCATCCGAACGCGGCACCCACCGCAAACGTGCTTGCCTTGTTCATCTCTGCCTCCTTCGTCCGATGAACGGGATACATCCATTGTACGCAGCACAAGGGCGGAACCGTCCTGGCTCGTTTGCATAGGACTGGACGAGCGTCGTGGAAGGGGCTATTCCACCAGCTTCTTCAAGTCGCCGTAGCCCTCTTCGTCCATCTTGTCGTAAGGCACGAATCGCAGGCTTGCACTGTTGATGCAATAGCGCAGGCCGCCCGAGGCGATCGGTCCGTCTTCGAACACATGGCCCAGGTGGCTGTCGCCAGCGGAGCTGCGCACTTCGGTGCGCGTCATCCACAGGCTGTCGTCGACGACCTCGACCACCGCATCCTGGTCGATCGGCTTGGTGAACGCCGGCCACCCGCAGCCCGAGTTGTACTTGTCGGTGGAGGCAAACAGCGGCTGGCCGGTGGCCACGTCCACGTAGATGCCCTTGTCCCAGAAGTTGTCGTATTCGCCGGTGAAGGGCTGCTCCGTTGCCGCGTGCTGCGTGACCTCGTATTGCAGGGCGGTAAGGCTTGCGCGCAGGTCTTCGTCGCTGGGCTTGGCGTATGCGCCCTGCCCGTCCGTGCCACCCAAGGCCCCGGGCGCGCTTGCAGCGTCCGAGGATGGTTGGGCGCCTTCCAGCTTGATGTCATCCAGCGAATCGAAGGATATGTGGCAATACCCGCCGGGATACTTCTGCAGGTAGTCCTGGTGGTTCTCTTCAGCTTCGAAGAAGTTCTCCAGCGGCAGCAGCTCGGTCGCGATCTTGGTGTCGTAGCCCTGCTGCACCTCGTCGATGACCTCCTGCAGCACCACGGCATCCTCCTCGTCGGTGTAGTACATGCCCGTGCGGTACTGCGAGCCGATGTCGTTGCCCTGCTTGTTGATGCTGACCGGGTTGATGATCTTGAACAGCTGCTGGGCCAGCGTGCGCAAGCTGACGACGGACGGGTCGTACGCAATGCGCACGGTTTCGGCGGCACCGGTCACGCCCAGGCACACCACCTCGTAACGGGGGTTTTCGATAGAGCTGTTCGCATAGCCGCTGACGGCGTCGGCCACTCCGGGCACGCGGCTGAAGTACTCCTCCACGCCCCAGAAGCAACCGCCGGCGAAGTAGATCTCGTGCAAGTTGTCCATGTCGATAGGCACCGTGCTTTCCCTTGGCTCGTACGAAGAAACCTCTGGGCTCTGACCCGTTTTCTGGTTGCGCACCAGGCTTGCACCGTCTCCAGGGACGAAGTCTCCCAGCCTGTCGTCCTTGGGACCGGCGCAGCCCGCCGCTGCCAGAAGCACCAGCGCCAGCGCACAAGACAGGACGACGAAGTGTGAAGCAACCCTTTTCATCGCGCTTCCTTATACACCAAGCGCCCGCGATGCGCAGCGAGCACCTGTCCCGGGAGCCGACCGGGCACGCCGAAGGCAGCCTGCGTGCGGATGCAAAAAGGGCCCGCGGAGTTGCGGGCCCCTTGCGCGTTCGTGCTGGGAGCGGTTAGACGCAGGTGTAGCCACCGTCGACGGCGATTGCCTGACCGGTGACGTAGCTGGCCTCTTCGGCAGCCAGGAACACGGCTGCGGCGTTGAGCTCGCCGCCCTGGCCGTAGCGCTGCATCGGAACCGTGCTCTTGGCGAAGTTCTGGAAGTATTCGGTGTCCAGAGTTTCGGTGGTCAGCTCGGTGTAGAAGTAGCCCGGGCAGATAGCGTTAACCGT
>CACXFZ010000261.1 GCA_902767025.1 uncultured Coriobacteriaceae bacterium | reverse complement strand
GACGGCGGAGCTGGACAACCCCTACATCCTGATGACCGATCAGAAGATCTCCAACATCCAGGACATGCTGCCCATTCTCGAGGCCGTTCAGCGCGAGGGTGCCAGCCTGCTCATCATTGCCGAAGACGTAGACGGCGAGGCTCTGGCTACGCTCATCCTCAACAAGCTGCGCGGCGCCCTCAACGTGTGCGCCGTCAAGGCTCCCGGCTACGGCGACCGTCGTAAGCGCATGATCGAGGACATCGCCGTGGTCACCGGCGGTCAGGCCGCCATGGACGAGCTGGGCATCAAGCTGGCCGACGTTACGCCCGACATGCTGGGTCGCGCCAAGTCCATCCGCGTGACCAAGGACGACACCACCATCGTGGACGGCCTGGGCGAGCGTCACGCCATCGACGAGCGTGTCGCCCAGATCAAGAGCGAAATCGAGCGCACCGACAGCGACTTCGACCGCGAGAAGCTCCAGGAGCGTCTGGCCAAGCTGTCCGGCGGCGTGGCTGTTATCAAGGTAGGCGCTGCAACCGAGACCGAGCTCAAGGAGATTAAGCACCGTATCGAGGACGCACTGCAGGCCACCCGCGCCGCAGTGGAAGAGGGCATCGTCGCCGGCGGTGGCGTGGCCCTGGTCGACGCACTGCCCGCCCTGAAGAAGGTCGAGGCTGCCGACAAGGACGAGGAAATCGGCCTGGACATCGTGCGCAAGGCCCTGGAGGCCCCGCTGCGCTCCATCGCCCAGAACGCCGGCTTCGAAGGCAGCGTTGTGGTCGAGAAGGTCAAGAGCATGAAGAAGGGCGAGGGCCTGAACTGCGCCACCGGCGAGTACGGCGACATGATCAAGATGGGCGTGAACGACCCCGTCAAGGTTACCCGCGTCGCCCTGCAGTCCGCGGCTTCCGTGGCCACCCTGATCCTGATCACCGACTGCACCGTCAACGAGATTCCGCAGGATCCCGATCCTGCGGCCGCTGCCGCTGCAGCAGCCGCCATGGGTGGCGGCGGCATGGGCATGATGTAATCGCCCACGCTGACTCAAAGAATCGGCGAAGCAATCCGCCGCTTGCGAGGACCCCGGGAACCCCCCGGGGTCCTCTGCTTGCCATCGGTCCCTGTGCCCTCAGGGAAATTCGGGGCTGTTGCGCCATGAATTTGCTATGAGGGGCGAGCTGTCTGCTGTCCAGCTCCCTTGCCGTTGGGCTACTTGACGTTCTCTATTTTGGGGCTGAATCTTCCGATGGCCTTAGTGGGTCTGAGTCCCGTAGTGTCAGTAGGGTGGCTCGATGTGGAAGGTAAATAAAATAACCATTCGATGCTACAATACAGTGGTTAGTTAAATAACCATTTACTCAGGGGCATCCTCTGTTATGGAGCTGATGCTCTCACTGCAGATGCTTGAAACGTGTGCTGATGCATCCTGGTTCTCATGCGTCGCAGCATAGGCAGCAGGTAAGGATTGAGATGGCGGACATATCTCTCGATGGGTATGCATGGACGGCTTCGAGCACGACCGTGTATGCGATGCTGTCTGATGGCATTTTGGAATTGCGCAACGACGACGACCAATGTTGCATATTCATGTCGGCACTGCCTTTCGAGATTGGCGGCGGGTACGCTCATGTCTCGTTCCAGGGAGAGGTCGCCTATGGAGTTCCACCTCGACTTGTCCAAAGCGGGGTGATTGCGGCAAGTCATGAAGCGCCGCATCGGGAGATACCGCTCAATGCCCAAGGCATCTTTCGGTATGTAGAAACCGAGCTTATCGAAACGCGTATCTACTTGCCTGCTCATTCGGGGTGCTTGATCTCGTCCTTCGACATCGACTTCTTCGATGGGGAAGCGGAGTGGGACGACGCGCTGTGCGCGCAGCTTGACGGCGACGTGCTCGTTGTTGCGTCCGAATGTCCCGCTTGGGAAGGGGATCGCGACCGACTGAGGGTCGTGGAGTTTGCCCAGGCGGCTGCAGGCGACCATGCGGTCGATGTCGTATGCCCGAGAAGGTTGCAGTCCTGCTGCACGGTGGATGTGTATGGGGTGACGGTTCATTTTGCTCCCTTGCAAACCGTTCGATGGGCCTTGCGCAAAAAACGCTACGACAAAAT
>CACXFZ010000260.1 GCA_902767025.1 uncultured Coriobacteriaceae bacterium | reverse complement strand
GGCACGATCGCCTTGCGCATGCCCGACCATCCGGTTCCCTTGGAGCTGATCGACCGGCTGGGCTGCCCGCTTGCGACGTCGTCGGCGAACAAGTCGGGCTACGTTGCGCCGGGCAGTGCCGATGCGATCGATCCTGACGTGCGCCAAGCGGTGGCCTGCGTGCTCGAAGGCGGCGTGCATGCCACGGGCCGGGCCTCGACGGTGCTCGATTGCACGGGTGAAGCTCCAGTGGTCGTGCGCGAAGGCGATGTGACGGCCTCCCAGGTCGAAGCGCTGCTTGGGTAGCGCATGCGGCTTCCCTGTGTACCCGTTCCATGCCAAGAATCGGACTGAGGATGACCGCCGAGTCGGGCAGCATGTTCTTGGCTAAACCGGGTTGGCTAGGTGGTTGCTACCCGGTTTTCGTTTGTACAATCCTGCAGGTCGAAAGCGACTCAACCTTGCTCGATGTTGAATCGCCTCATGCAAATCCAGGGGCATTCCGCCCTGAAATCGCATGCTGTGCACGTCGTTTGGGCTCGAATGGCACGAAAACGCACGGTATGCACGCGCCGAAACACCGGAACACGTGCATACCGTATGATTTCGTGCCACGCTGGCTCGGATTTTTCATGAGGGGCGTGATGTGAAGCTCCATAACCGGATATGAGTCGGCATGCCGGATTGCAGGGGGCGACGGAGTATACTTGCAGGAAACGAACGAAAGGTTTTCCCAACCCTGATGGACGAACGTGGCCAAAGCATAGCGTGCGAATCGTTCGAGTACGGAAGCTCGGATGGCAAGACGCGCATCCATGCGCGGCGCTGGGACGCTCTTGGCAGCCCCAAGGGGATCGTGCAGATCGTCCACGGCATGGCAGAGCATATCGCGCGCTACGACGAGTTCGCCCGCTTCCTTGCCGAGCAGGGGTATGCGGTGTGCGGCAACGACCACATCGGCCACGGTGCGAGTGCGGTCAGCCCCGACGAGCTGTCGGTGCTGCCCACGCAGGGGGCCCAGGCGATGATCGCCGACGTGCACACGCTGCGCATGCTGATGCAGGGGCAGCTGGGGCGGGACGTCCCCTACATCCTCTTCGGCCATTCGATGGGCAGCTTCATCGTCCGCGTCTACCTGGCGCGCTTCGCCGTGGGGCTTGCCGGCGTGGTGATCTGTGGCACAGGGCAGCCCCCGCGGACGGCATCTCGCATGGGGGAGGCGCTGGCGCGCCGCCTTGCAAAGGGCAAGGGCCACGATGCCCAAAGCACGCTCATCAACAGCCTGGTCGACGGCGCATACGGCAAGCGGATTCCCGATGCGCGCACGCCTCTGGACTGGATCAATTCCGACCCGGCGAAGGTCGACGAGTACATCGACGACCCGCTGTGCGGCAAGATGTTTTCCGTGGGCGGGTACGCGTCGCTGCTGAACCTGACCTCTCAGGCCACGGCGAACAAGACCGCGGCCGCGGTGCCTGCAGGCATGCCGGTGCTCTTCATCGCCGGCGAGCTCGACCCGGTGGGGGATTTCGGCAAGGGCGTGCGCGCTGCCTGCGCCCAGATGGAGCAATATTCCCATGCACAAGTCGAGTGCATCATGTATCCTTCGATGCGACATGAAATACTCAACGAGCCCGAGCGGCAGCGCGTGTTCGACGATGTGCTCGCTTGGCTCGACGACGTGGTGGAACCACGGGGACAAGGCGCTTCGCCCGCGGGCGTCGGGGGCGCAACGAAGGGACGGCAATGAGTTACATCCTTGCATTGGATGCGGGCACGACCAGCTCGCGTGCGGTGCTGTTCGACAAGAAGGGAAAGGTCCGCGGCATCTCTCAGATACCGTTCCAGCAGTTCTTCCCCCAGCCAGGGTGGGTCGAGCACGACCCCATGGACATCCTGGCCACGCAGATCACGGCGATGCGCGAGGTCATGAGCGAAAACGGGCTGGGACCGGCCGACATCGCGGGAATCGGCATCACCAACCAGCGCGAGACGACCGTGCTGTGGAACCGCACGACCGGAATGCCCTACGGCAACGCAATCGTCTGGCAATGCAGGCGCACGACCGAGATCGTCGAGCAGATCTGCGGAGACGAGGCGGTGCGCGAGCGCATCAAGGCCATCACCGGGCTGGTGCCCGACGCCTACTTCAGCGCCAGCAAGATCAAGTGGATGATGGACAACATCGAAGGCCTGAAGGAAGATGCGCGCGCAGGCGAGGTGCTGTTCGGCACCATTGACTGCTGGCTGGTCTACAACCTCACGGGCGGCCGGGTGCACGCCACCGACTGCACCAACGCAAGCCGCACGATGCTGTTCAACATCCACGAGGGGAGCTGGGACCCGTGGCTGTGCGGGCTGTTCGACGTGCCCCTGTCGATGCTGCCCGAAGTGCGCCCTTCGTCGGGGGACTTCGGCACCACCGCCCAGCGCATACCCGCAGCCGAAAGCGCGCTGTCAACCGAGTCGGACGCGTTCGGCGAAGGCTCTGCATTCGTGTTCCTGCCGTCGGGCATTCCCATCAGCGGTGTTGCCGGCGACCAGCAGTCGGCGCTGTTCGGACATTGCTGCACCAGGGTGGGCGAAGCGAAGACGACGTACGGAACGGGCTGCTTCATGCTCATGCACACGGGCAGCGAGGCCATCGAATCGCATACGAACATGGTCACGACGATTGCGGCTTCCGAGCCCAACGTCGACCATCTTGAATACGCCCTGGAGGGAAGCGTGTTCATGGGCGGCGCGCTGGTGCAGTGGCTGCGCGACCAGATGGGCCTGCTGCGCACGGCCCAGGAAAGCGAGCGGGTGGCGCTTTCGGTTGACGACACGGCGGGGGTCTACATCGTGCCCGCGTTCACCGGCTTGGGCGCCCCGTACTGGGACTCGAACGCACGCGGGGCCATCTACGGCCTCACGCGCGGTGCCACGCGCGCCCACATCGTGCGCGCCGGTCTGGAAGCCATCGCCTACCAGGTCAACGACATCCTGTCGAACATGGCCCAGGATGCGGGCATCCCCATCGATTCGATGAGCGTGGACG
>CACXFZ010000259.1 GCA_902767025.1 uncultured Coriobacteriaceae bacterium | reverse complement strand
GGGCAGGTAGTCCGACCCATTTGCTCTACCTGCAATAATTGACCAGCGATCAGGGCAGAACGGGAACCGAGGCCCGTTTTGGCACGAAATCGCACGCTGTGCGAGGATTGTCGCCCTCTCCAGGCGTGCACGACGTACGAAATTTTGGTAATCGCATTCCAAAGACGTGCATACCATGCGTTTTCATGGCAGAACGCCGCCCCATTCCCGTTTCAGCAGGCATTCCGGGCATGCGGGGGCTAGTCGGAGTGGTTCCGGCGCATTGAGCTTCGCAGCACGTACGAGGTGCTGCGGCCGCCTGCCGCATTGCGTTCAAGCACCCCTTTGTCGATCAGGTCGTTTATGTCGCGCAAAGCCGTGTCAGGTGAAACCCTGCAGACCTTGGCCCACTTCTTGGCGGTGAGCCTCTCTTCGAAATCGCCAGCCATCAAGCCGAGCATCTTTCGCTGCCTGTCGTTGAGCGGGATAGAGTCGAGCAAAGCCCAAAACGCACTACGCTCGAGGACGCTGCCAACCTCTTCCAAGCCGTCTTCGATTGCCGACTGCACAGCGTGCAGGAACCACGAAAGCCAGGGGGTAACATCCGGCGTTCCCTTCTGGGCGCGCTCTATGGCCCCGTAGTAGCCGTCTCGGTTCGCTGCGATGAATCGCGCCATGCTGTAGAAGCGTCGGGGACTGCCGTCGCTTCTGGCCAACAGCATCTCGGTGAGTGCTCGCGCCATGCGGCCATTGCCGTCTTCGAAGGGATGAACGGTGAGGAACCAAAGGTGTGCCAACCCTGCTTTCACAAGAGGGTCGCACGTTGGCTGGTCGTTGAACCACGCAAGGAAGTCGGTCATCAGCCCCGGCACGCTTTCGGCCGATGGTGCCTCGAAGTGGATTTTCTCGTGGGCGATGGGGCCACTCACGACTTTCATGGGTGTTTCTCGATACGCAGCCACGCGAATTCTCCGGAGGCCGCTATAGCCCGTTGGGAACAAGGCCGCATGCCACCCAAACAGGCGCTCTTGCGTCAGGGGGCCGTCTCGTCGTCCCGTTGCGTCCATCACGATGCTAACGGCACCATCGACATCACGCGTATCGTCCCCGCTTGCCAGCCGCTCGACTCCGAGCCTGCGTGCGACCGACGATCGCACCTGTTCCGCATCGAGCTGCACGCCTTCGATGAGTGATGATGCAACGACTTCGGAACTGAGGGAGTCCACTTCGATTTCTTGGGACAACTCGAAACCTACGTCTTCGAGTCTTCCGAGCAGTTTTCCTTGTGCGAAGCGTGCGTTTCCGAGCAGGGGTGCGACAACATGGTCGTCCCAGGTAAAGTCGGTCCAGTTCTCTTGTTCGTGCAGATACATGGTGCGATGGTAGCTTGCGATGCGGAGATTGTCCATTATTCACCGCAAATTATGCGGAGAATAGGCATGTTGCTTGGGGAAGGGCTCGGGTCAATTACGCATTCTATTGAGAATTTTTCTGAGATATGAAAAAATTCTCAATAGTAATGAGAATTTAGACACAATGAAGAAAAATTCTCAATAGGCGGACGTGCCCCCGGCCTGTTTCCCATTGGACCAGCATGAGGGCTGGGGCAGGCGCCGTCGGAAAGCCCAGGAGCCCATCATGATCAAGCGTGAAAAGTACCTTGCACCCATTCGGGAGTTCTACGACAGCGACCTGGTCAAGATCATCACGGGTGTGCGCCGCTGCGGCAAATCCGTCATGCTGGAGCAGGTGGCAGACGAGCTCCGCGGCAAAACCGACAACATCGTGTTTCTGGACTTCGAGGACCGCGCCACGACGCAGACCATCCAAACCTGGCAAGACCTCGTCGCGCATGTCGACGAACGCCGCTCGAAGGGTTTGTGCTACGTGTTTCTCGACGAGGTGCAGGAAGTCGAGGGCTGGCACACCGCATGCCGCACGCTTCGCCGGCACGATTGCTCGGTGTTCGTCACAGGGTCGAACTCGAAGCTGCTTTCGAGGGAGTTCACGAAGGAGCTCTCGGGGCGGTACGTGTCGTTTCGCGTCCGACCGTTTGTGTACAAAGAAGTCCTGAGCTATGCCGAAGAGCTCGGCAAGCAGGCGTCGATTTCGGATTACCTGGTATGGGGAGGCTTCCCCAAGAGGCTCGAATACGGCGCCGAAGGCCTGCGGCGCTACCTCAATGACCTGGATGAAACGATTGTTGCCAACGACATCATCAACCGCTACAAGATCAGGAAGAGCACCGAGTTCAAGAAAGTGGCCAACTACGTGCTCGTCTGCAATGCGCGCATGTACTCGGCGAAGGCGATAGCTGACTACATGGCATCGCAGGGCGTGGTGCTTTCGACCAATACGGTGCAAAAATGGATCGGGTACCTCAAAGAGGCCTATGTGGTAGACGAGATCCACCGTTACACGAAGAAGGCCAAGCGACAGCTCGAGCAGAGCAGGAAACTCTACGATTGCGACGTCGCGCTCAATTCCATACGCTGCACCGACGGCCGCTACGACCTCACGCACAATCTGGAGAACATCGTATACAACGAGCTTCTGTACATGGGCTATGCGCTCAGCGTCTACGAAGCGAATGGTCGCGAAATCGACTTCATGGCCGAAAAGGACGGCAAGCGTTATTACGTGCAGGTGGCCTACAGCGTGGCCGAGCAAAAGACCTACGAACGCGAATTCGGCGCGTTCAGGTACGTGGATCAGGTTGACAAGAAGATTCTGATAACCAACGACGACATCGACTATTCGACCAGCAACGTCGACCATATCAGGCTGGCAGACTTCCTTTTGCTGGAGTCCTTGGACTGACGCGGGCGGGCATCGCCAAAAGGACGGGTCTTCTGCCGGCCTGCGTGCCATCGTCCGTGGGGTACAATGGGACCATCGATAAACGCGCGTTGCGCCTTTCAAGCAAAGGAGACACCATGGAAGCAAACATCGCCAAGCTCATCAACGAACAGATCAACGCCGAGCTCTACAGCGCCTACCTGTACCTGTCGTTTGCCGACTACTACGAAGAGGAGGGCCTGTGCGGCTACGCCAACTATTTCGAGATCCAGGCAGCCGAAGAGCGCGACCATGCGCTGATCTTCCGCAAGTACCTGCATGAGAATGGCGAGAAGGTGCATCTGAAGAAGATCGACCAGCCCAAGTCCTCCTTCAAGAACTACGCTGCGCCGCTGGAGGCTGCCCTCGAGCACGAGAAGCTGGTGACCTCGCTGATCAACAAGATCTACGAAGCCGCCCACAATGCCCACGACTACCGCACGATGAACTTCCTGAACTGGTTCATCGACGAGCAGCTCGAGGAAGAGGACAACGCCGAGAGCATGGTCACCCGCATGCGCATCTTCGGCAGCGATGCCAAGGCGCTCTATGATCTCGACGCCGAATGTGGTTCTCGTACCTATTCGACTCCTTCGCCTTTGGCGAAGTAGTCGAATAGGTGGTCGACGCTGCAAAGCGCTCAGCCGCCCCATCTAGGCGCTCCAAGCCCGGCTCGCGTACGTGGAGTACGCGTCGCCGGGCTTTCCCGCCTATCTGGGGCCCCTGAGCGCTTTTCGCTG
>CACXFZ010000258.1 GCA_902767025.1 uncultured Coriobacteriaceae bacterium | reverse complement strand
GATCTCGGTGATGGTGGGATCGCGCTGCTCCTGCTCGAAGTACTGCTGGCAGAAGCGGATGTCGGCCAGGTCCATGGCCAGGCCGCGCTCCTCGATGAACTTGGCCAGACGGGCTTCGTCGAAGAGCCTGAACCCCTCGATGGTTTCGACGGGGTCTGGCTCGGGGTAGTCTGCGGCAAGCGTCTCGAAGGTGTCGAGCTTGGCCGAGCGGGACTCGACGGGGTTGATCACGTAATGCTTGATGGCCGCGACGTCGTCGCTTCCGATGACGCCATAGAGCAGGTAGATGGTGGCGGTGCGCACGGTGGGCCGCTCGCCCTGGCTGATCAGCTGGATGCACTCGCTGGCGCTGTCGGCGCGCTGGTCGAACTGGCCGGGCAGGTACTCCGACGCGAAGACCGTCGTCGCGCTGCGGCATTCTTCCTGAAGCTGGCGGTAGACGACGTCGGACTGCGGCTCGGAGAACACGCCGGCTATGCAGCGCTCGAACAGGTCCTCGTCGATGCCCTCCACGTCGTAGCGGTTCACCAGGCGCACGCGCTCGAGCGCGCGGATCCCCAGCGTCTCCTTGAGCTCTGCGAGCAGTTGCTGCGCTTCGACGTCGAAACCGGGCTTCTTTTCTACATAGACGCGGGAAACCATGGGACACCTTTCTTTCGCATGCAGGTCGCTGTCCATTATAGGTGATGGAACGGGGCGCGGATGACCGTGCGCGCGACGTTGCCTCATCGTTGCGTGCATGTTGCGCGGAGCCCGGGCGCCGCTGGACGGACGCGCGTGCAACAGGTAAGGTGGACGCGGTTTTTCGCGAAAGGATTCTCATGGACAAACAGCGCGTGCTCGACACGTTCCTTCAGATGGTTACCATCGACAGCCCTTCGTACCGCGAGGCGGACATGGCGGCTTGGTGCGCCCGCAAGCTCGAAGGCCTGGGCTTCGAGGTGCGCTTCGACGATTCCCAGGAGGCGACCGGGTCGAACACGCCCCAGATCATAGCCACGCTGCCCGCCACGGGCGCGGGCCGCATCGCCCTGTCCGCGCACATGGACTGCGTGCTGCCGTGCGAGGGCATCAAGGCGCGCGTCGAAGACGGCGTCGTCCGCTCGGACGGCACGACGATCCTGTCTGCCGACGACAAGGCGGGCATCGCGCAGATCTTCGAGGCGGTCGAAAGCGTGCTGGAGTCGGGCGAGCCCCATCCGGAAATCACCGTGCTGCTGTCGGTGTGCGAAGAGCAGGGAGCCGCGGGTGCCCCGCATTTCCCCGAAACGCTGTTCGACGAAGAGGTGCTCACGCTGGTCATGGATGCCGATGGGCCGGCGGGCACCATCGTGCTGAAGGCGCCCTACCACCACACCTTCCGTGCGTTCTTCAAGGGCAAGGCCGCCCACGCCGGCGTCGAGCCCGAAAAGGGCCTCAACGCCATCGCAATGGCGTCGCACGCCGTGTGCGCCATGCCCCTGGGGCGCCTGGACGAGTCGAGCACTGCCAGCGTCGGCATCGTCGAGGGAGGCAAGGCCACCAACATCGTTGCTGCCGAATGCACGCTGCGGGGCGAGTGCCGCGCGTTCGACGAGCAGCGGGCGGAAGAGGTGCGCCAGGCCATCCACGATGCGCTGCTCGATGGAGCCCGCGCCCATGGCGGGACGGTGGAGGTCGACTGGAAGCTGTCCTACCCTGGCATCAACGTGCCTGCCGACGACGAAGATGTGCAGCGCATCATGCGCGCGATGGAGGAGTGCGGCATCGAGCCGGTGCTCACCTCGACGGGCGGCGGGTCGGATGCCAACGTGCTGTGGGAGAAGGGCTGCAAGGCCATCCCGCTGGGTACCGGCATGGCGGAGTTCCATGGCGTCAACGAGCACATCTCGCTTGAGGATCTGGAAAACGCCGCCTTGCTGCTCGAGCACGTGATCCTCGACCTGGCGGCAAACTAAGCAGACGGGGCGCGACGGCCGCGCGACCGATCCGCGACGTGCGCGCGACGCTGCGGCGATTTCCCCAACTGCACGCGCGACGATCCTGCGACCGACTGCGCGACCGCCACGCGAGGTTTCTGCAGCAGATCTGTGGTGTGCGGCGCGACGGCGCGGCGACATCCGTCTGCCATGATGGGTACAGCGACTGTGGGCATGGCATTGCGCAAGGCGCACGGCATGCGCGGGTGTGTTGCTCGCGTGAAGCCCGCTGCAGGGTTTCCTTGCATGGCATATGCGGGTCTGTTACTATACCCAAGCTATTTCCTGCTTCGGGTACGCAGCCTTAGAGAGCCCGAAGCCGTTGAGTCCAGAGGAGGTGAGCTGATGAAGGCTTACGAATTGCTGTATTTCACAGCCCCGTCTATCGACGAGGAATCCCGCGCAGCGGT